>NZ_SCOH01000011.1 GCF_005503445.1 Chitinivorax sp. B
TTCTTCACACTCTGCGCGTCCACGATCAAGAACCTGCTGCAGGCGTTGCGCCCCCGTTTCTCGCGGGCCGCGCCAACCTGATTTTTTAAGCGCCTGCTCCAGCAGGCTACCACCCTCACGTGGCTCGCTCCAGATGGTGAAATAGGAATGTACTGTCCGCCATTTTGGAAAAGCATCAGGTAACATCCGCCACTGACAGCCACTTCTGAGCAAATACAGGACCGCGCAAAAGACCTCATACAAATCAATGCGGCGTGGGCTGGTCTTCTTACGGGCACTTTCCAGTAATGGCCGGATCACTTCAAATTGGGCACGACTAATGTCGCTCGGGTAGCTTTTTCTCATCTCCCAAGTGTCTCACATTCAACCAATCACAAAGACTTTGAACAGGCTCTAAGACGCGGCGGACCGTGTCAGGACACGGGCACCGGCAGCAACATCCGTCATTCAAATCATGGTGGGCTGCGCCATGTCCCGACGCTGCCGACAGTACTCAAAGGCGCGGCGGATTTCGGCGCGTAGTTGATCGTCTTCCCATGGCTTGGACAAGAAACGGAAGACCTCGCCACGGTTGATGGCATCTCTCACAGCATGAAAGTCACATTGGGCGGACAGGATCATGCGCACCGTATCCGGGTGGATACGCTTAACCTTGGCCAGCAGGTCGGTACCGGACATGGTCGGCATGCGCTGGTCGGACAACACCACATCCACCTCATGCTCCGCCATGATCAACAAGGCCTCAGCCCCGCTGCTGGCAGTAAAGATCTGGTACCCCTCGTGCCGCAATACCCGTTGTAATGCCTGCAGAATGAACGGCTCATCGTCGACCAGCAGCAGCGCCCGCATCAATTGTGGGTGACGCGTATCCAGCTGTAGCCGCTTGCCGGCTTTCAACATGTCGGTAAAGCCACCTTCGCTGATCGGCTTGGAAAACAGATAGCCCTGCAACATGTCACACCCACAACGACGCAGGTAAGCCAGCTGTGCTGCCTGCTCAATACCTTCCGCTACCACTCGCAGTGACAGGGCATGCGCCAGCGCAATGATGCCTCGCACCATGGTGGCATGGGCCACATTGTCCACAATACTCCGTACGAATCCCTGATCGATCTTCAGCACATCCAGCGGAAACTCGTTCAGATAGGCCAACGATGAATGGCCAGTACCAAAATCATCCAGCGCGATCTGCACGCCCAATTCGTGAATCTTGGCCAACATGGACCGAGTCAGCCCCGGATTTTGCATGGCCATGCTTTCGGTCACTTCCACCTCCAGCCAACTGGCATCAATGCGGGCCGCCTGCATGGCCTGCCCCAACAGACTGGCCAGATGCGGGCTGCGGAACTGGCGCGGCGACAGGTTGACAGCCAGTCTCACCGGACCCAGTTCACTTGCCCGCAGTCGAGCCGCGACCCGACACGCTTCGCCCAGCAACCACTCACCAATTGGTTCGATCAGGCCACTTTCCTCCGCCACGGTAATGAATTCGACCGGCGATACCATGCTGCCATCGGCCCGCTGCCAACGCAACAGAACTTCGGCGCCGCAAATCTCGCCCGTGTGCAGGTCAACCTTCGGCTGAAAGTGCAATAGCAGCTCGTTTCGCTCCAATGCTTGCGATAACCCGGCTTCGATTTGCAGGCGACGTGCTGCTGCATCGCTACGTTCTCCTTTGGCCTGTTCGATCGCATCGCCACCCAATGCCTTGGCAGCGTACATGGCGGCATCGGCCCGCTGCATCAACATTTCAACGGTGCTACCATGATCCGGGAACACGGCCACGCCAATACTGGCTGACAATGGAATACTGCGTGATGGCGGCAACTGGAACGGCGGCACCAATGCTTGGCGAATACGTTCTGCCACGGTACGTGCGGCGGTATCGGATTCGACTTCTGCCAGCACGATGGCGAATTCGTCTCCGCCCAACCGGGCTACCAGATCTTCTTGCCGCAACAACTGCCGCAAACGTTCGGCAACCTGTCGCAGGATATCATCCCCTTTCGGGTGGCCGTAAGCATCGTTGACGTGCTTGAAACGATCCACATCCAGCATCAACAACACGCATTTGTGATGATACCGCTCGGCCGAGGCCATTGCCCAACCCAGGCGCTCCAGCAGCAGCACCCGGTTGGCCAGCCCGGTAACCGCGTCATGGGTCACTTGTCGTAATAGATTAGCCTCACGACTGAGGGACTCGGTCACATCCTCAATCAACGCAACCAGGTGGTCTTGCCCCGACTTGGCCACCAACGGCCAGGTTGTCAACTTGAAACGTCGATGCTGGCCAGCAGGACGATGCCCCGACAATTGCAGGGTCGCTGCGCGCGGCGATTGCAACACCTCGGTCAACAGCTTGGCGGATTCGGCGTCCAGCACGATACCTGGCAATCCACCCTGTGCGACACGCACCAACTCATCGGCCTGTGCACCCAACCGATAACGCCACGCCGGGTTGCAGTAGGTCACCGGATATCCGGCAGTACCAGACCAGATGACGACACCATCGCGGCACCCCCCAAACCAGTAGGGCCAGGCCGATAGGGTTAGCCCTAGGGCATCCACCCGACAGGCAAACCGTGCAGCCTGCAACAGGCCAGCCCGGCGCCCGAACGCTCGTCGGCCACCTTTGACAGGTCGCTTTCCGGCGTGGGGTTTATGGCCTTTTTTCATACACAGTCTCCATATGGGTCAACTGCAGGGCCCCAAAACACGTAACACTTCATCGGCAGTGGTATGCCCCGCAACCACTTTGCGATAGCCGTCCTCCAGTAGTGACCCGGCCTCCAGCGACCGGGCATAGCGAGAAATTTCTGCTGGATTGGCGCCGCCGGCGATCAGATGACGCAAGGTATCGTCCGGCACCAGCACTTCGTATAACCCTACCCGGCCCTGGTAACCAGTTTGATGGCAACGTGTACAACCACCACCCCGGCTGGCTATTTCGGGTGCTTTGGCAAATGCCTGCCCCAGCTTGCGATAAGTGACGGGATCAATCGGCACCCGCTGTGCGCAATAACTGCAAATACGCCTGACCAGCCGCTGAGCAATGATGCCCTCCAGTGCGGTGGCAATCACATGTGCCTTGAGGCCCAGATCCAGCAACCGTGAAATCGTGGCAATTGCCGAATTGGTATGCAGCGTGGAATACACCAGATGCCCGGTCATCGCAGCATGAAATGCCACTTCAGCGGTGTCCAGATCACGAATCTCGCCCAGCATGATCACGTCCGGGTCTTGCCGAAGAATGGCGCGCAGCACCAACGGAAAGGTCAAGCCAATGCGTTCCTTGATCAGCACCTGGCCTGCCATGTCCATGTAGTACTCGACCGGGTCTTCGATCGTGACGTAGTTCTTGGTGGGGGTCGCACTGGTCTGCAGCATGCTGTATAGCGTAGTGGTCTTGCCGGAGCCAGTCGGCCCAGTCGCCAGCACAATGCCCTGTGGTTTTTCAACCAGCAACTTGACCTTGTCCAGATCACTGTCCGATAAACCCAGCTCCTGAATGCCAACCACGGTATTGTTGCGATCCAGGATACGCATCACCACCTTTTCGCCATTGATGGTCGGCAAGGTCGAGATACGCAGATCCACAATGCGATTGGGCGCCTTGACGGTAATACGGCCATCCTGCGGGCGACGACGTTCGCTGATATCCAGTTCGGACATGATTTTCAAGCGCGACACCATGGATTGGTGCAGATTGTGCGGGATGTGGATCTTGTCGATCAGGATGCCATCAATACGGTAACGGACCACGACATTCTTGGTACGTGGATGGATATGAATATCGCTGGCCCCAAGGCGGATCGCCTCCAGCACGATCACATTCACCAACCGAATGGCTGGTGGCTCTTCGGTCGCATGCAACAGGTCTTCAAGCGAGGCAACTTCGTCTTCCTCGATGACGATCTCGATGCCTTCATACAACTCGGCCCCACCGACCAACGTCTGCAAATCCTCAAATGAAACGTCGGCCTCTTCCTGAACATAAGTCGCCACGATCTTCTGGCGAATTTCGCGAATGCCAGCCAGCACCGGCACCACATCCAGCCCTGAGACAAAACGCATATCGTCGATCATGCCCATATCGAGCGGATCAGCCATGGCCAGCAACAGCCGCTTGCCTTCCAGCTTCAACGGCATCACCAATTGCCGCTCGCAAAAGGCACGCGGAATCAGTTCTACCAGTAGTGGATCGATATGCATCTCGGCCAAATCGACCTGCTCGATCAACAGATCTTTACGCAGCACTTCATGAATGGTGGCTTCAGCCACCCACCCTTTCTCCAGCAACAGCTGCATGATGGGTTCGCGTTTGTTGAGCTGCAGCCGGTGTAGTTCCTGAACCTGGCGTTCGCTCAACAGGCCTCGTTTTGCCAGCATGATGGCCAGCTGGCTGCGGTTGCTCACCGTCATTTTGGCCAGCGCGGCGATCTCCTTTTGCTTCTTGGCAATATCCTGCTGCAGCAGCTTGTTGCGTTGAACCAGCTCATACTGTTCCAGGGCCAGTGCTACCGTGATACGTAAGTCATCATCATTCCAAGGCTTGAGAATGAATTTGTAGACTGCCCCTTCTTTGATCGCGGCCAGTACCGCACCGGTATCTGCCTGCCCAGTCAGCATGATGCGGATCATGTCCGGCTGCATGTCTTTGGCACGCTTGAGCAGCTCACCACCCGTCATGCCCGGCATCAGATAGTCACAGATCATCAGTTGATAGGCCTGACCACGCAATTGCTCGATGGCAGCATGGCCGTTGGCTGCGGTATCGATCTGGTAGTTTTCCTGGCGGAACACCCGTTGCAGCGCTCGCAGGACATTTTCCTCGTCATCCACCAACAACAGTCGATAGGCTGCTTTCGCCGGTACCGGGGTATCGACGGTGTCGGTACTGCCAGTGAACAGGGTTCCGTAGCGGCTCATGGCTGACCGATCACCGGGAACAGCAAGGTCACCGTGGTACCCTGTCCCGGCTCGCTGACAATGTCGATCTCACCTTGCTGCGCCTGCATCAGGTCGCGGCATACAGTCAGGCCCAGGCCTTTACCTCTTCCAAAGGCCCAAGCAGTGAAAAATGGCTCGAAAACCCTGGCCAGCACAGCTGGCGGCATGCCGATACCGGTGTCACTGACCTGCACAGCCACCTTGTTGTCGATCACGCTGCAGCAAACCTTGATCTCCCCCCCACTTTCAGTCGCCAGCAACGCGTTATGCAGCACATGGAACAGTATCTGGTTGACCTGCCCGGGCGCCACCAGCACCTGCGGCAACGGGCCAAACTGACAGATGATCGACAATGCCGCCGGATACTGCATGCCCAGCATTTCAATACTGAGCCGGATCGGATCACCCAGCAGCAACGGCATGGCCTCGGTGGAATCGACAGCCGAAAAAGCCTTCAAATCCTGCACGATGCGCGCCACCCGATCCAGCCCGCCGATGCTTTCCTGCACCAGATCCGTGAAATCAGGCAGCATGAAATCCAGATCATACTTGGCCAAGGCTTGATCAAAACTCAGCTTACCTTGGCGCACCTGGGTCAGACACAGCGCAATCTGCTCCAGGTAATTGAGCGCACTGTTCATGTTGCTGCGTATAAAACCGATCGGATTGTTGATCTCATGGGCCACGCCAGCAGCCAGGCCACCGACTGCCGCCAGCTTTTCTGCGGTGAATAGCTCTCGCTGCTGGGCTTCGATCACCTCAACCTGTTGCTTTACCTGTAAATCCAGTGATGTCGCCAGCTCACGATAGCGCGTTTCGGATTGTTGCAGTGCCTGTTGCTGCTCACGCAAGGTTGCGTTGTCGGTGGCCAGGGCTTCCAGATGCACCGAGGCAGCCATGCGATAACGCTGCACGCCACGCATCAGCTGAGTCAGCATGCTGGCAGTCGCAGCCAGCTTGGCCTGATTGGCCTGAGCAGCATGGAGCTGACCGATGGGTTCGAATTCCGGCGCAATAGGTATCGACCGCATCCCGTCCGGTAAGGGCGGGTTGCCCAGCAACAGCTGGCCTGTTTCATCAGTGAGCCAGCACGGGCCATCCAGCAGTGTCGACAACAGGGCAGTCAGCGGACCCGCGGGTAAATCACGCAACAGATCCGCCAGGGTCGGGTCCTGATCGTAGCGGGCAAGTGGTGGGGCCAGGTGCATGATTCAATCCATCAGGAAGGTCACGAACTGCTCGACTGATACGCCAAATTGGGCCTGCAGTGCATGCTGCCCGTCCAATTGGCGGAAAACAGCCGGCATCAACGCCGCCAGAGTTTCTCGTACGCCCTCACCTTGTAAGGCACTGGCCAATGACAACGGCCAAGGTGTAGCCGACCAGCGTGCATGCAGCTCGGCTTCCGGTACAATCTGTGACAGATCACGTTTATTGAACTGCACCACCAATGGCAGTGTTTCTATATCCAGCCCGACTCGCTGCAGGTTATCAGCCAGGTTATCGAACGATTGGGCATTGTTGAGGGTTTGCGATGTTTGCGAATCCGCCACAAATACCACGCCGTCAGCCCGTGACAAGACAGCCTTGCGCGTGCTGTCGTGTGCCACCTGCCCGGGCACGGTATACAACTTGAACTTGATCAGATCCCCTGATGGCGCACGAAATCCCATCGGCAACAGATCAAAAAACAAGGTTCGGTCATGCTGCGTCTCCAGCATCATCATGTCTCCGCGGCTGGGCGGTGCTAACAAGTCATGCAGACGGGTCAAATTGGTGGTCTTACCGCTCAGAGCCGGGCCGTAATACACCAATTTGACCGTCAACTTGCGCGCTGCTTCGTCATATTCAGCCATACGGTTTCCGCTCAAAGAGAAACTACACTGCCAACCAAGCCAAGTTTAGTGCAAAGGCTTGATCTCGATATGCTCCGTGGGTTCAACCTCTTCCAAGTCATCGAATATTACCGAGCCATCCTCACCCCACTTCACTTTGGTGATACCGGGCGATTCCGACTCCAGTCGACGCAACTCGGCCTCCTGTCGCGACAGCTTGCCACGCTCGACACGGATAATGTCGGCCAGCCGCTGGTTTTCCACCAGCAGGTGGCGCATCTGCAGGGCCTGATGCACCGCAGCAGTCAATTCCGCATCTCGCCATGGTTTGCTGATGAAGCGGTAGATACCGGCTTCGTTGATCGCACTCATCAGGGCATCGAAATCCGTATAGCCCGATAGAATCATGCGTACCGCATCAGGCTGAATTTCACGGAATGCCTTGAGGAAGGCCACGCCATCCATCCCCGGCATGCGATAGTCTGAGATCACCAGCTCGAATGCCACTTCACTGGCACGTGCCAACGCTTCGCGCGGTGAAGTGAAGATTTCCACAATCGGCCCGGCATCCGCTTCCCGGGCAGCCAACAGGCGCCGAAGCGCACTCAGGATATTGGGCTCGTCATCTACCAGCAAAATACGATACATACCTACCACCCCGCTTTGTCGATCAGTTGATTCCCATATTCGCCGGGCTCATCCCGGTGGCCGGATACTGCGCAGTATTTCGCTCTTTTCACCCCGCAACACCCTCAGCAACTCCAGGCGTGCGCGCTCTGATGTGATGCCCTGCCCAGCCAGGTATTCGATCAGTTGCTGAAAACGGGCACGCCGCTTGAGGCCAGATTCCGACACATCCCGACGGTCTGTGAAAAAATCCATCAAGGTCGAACCGCAAATGCAGTTTCGGTAAGCCTCAACAATCACCATATCGTCGTCATCCCACGATTGCTTGAGCCCGGTCTGCCCTTCACGAATAGCACGCGTCTCGCGCAGAAAACTCTCCGGTGTCTCGAACACATGTCCACAGTTGGCACACCGCTTGGGAAACGCCGACTCAGCCAGCGCTTTCAGTCCGGCCAAAAAATCATTCACATCCATGATGTCCTCCTCATTCGCGGACCATCATTGACAGGCCATGCTCAACCCGCCGGTTTATGCTGCACGACAATCTGCATCGGCTTGCCTTCGCTCTGCTCAAAATGCTTGATTTGCTCAATGATGCGCGTATCCAGCACATAATCCCGCGCCAGCAGCAGCACCCCGTCACGGGTCACCAGATCACGAGCGAGTATCATGCCCGGCACCAGCGCGGATGAAGTAAGGATGCGCTCATCCCCGCCTTGCTTGTTCTTGAGCTCGGCCAACGCACCTTCCAGCGCATCCACCACCTTCGGGTCATATCGCTTGCCAGCACCTTGTTGAATCATCTTCAGTGATTGATCGGGGGTATACAGATTGGGTTGCAGCGAACCAATCTGCAACCCATCGTATTCATTGGCAACTGCCAGTATGCGCGCGCCAATCGGGATGTCGTTCTCGGCCAATGCATCAGGAAAACCCAGCCCATCGAAACGTTCGTGATGATGTCGGATCAGCTTGCCGACACTGGCCAGTTGCTCCAGTGCCATCAGGGCGGTTTGCCCCTTGGCTGGGTGTTTGATCACCAGATCACGCTCTTCGGCGCTCAACTTGTAAAACGGCTTGCTCAGCAATGCATCCGGCAGGCCAATCTTGCCGATGTCGTGCAGCAGGCCTGCCAGGAATATCTCATGGATATCCTGCTCCGGCCGTTTCATCTGGATCGCGATCTGCCGTGCCAGCTCGGCCACGCGTCGGGAATGCCCCGCCATGTTGCCGCCACGCAGCTCGATCAAGTTGGAGAATACCTTGATGGTGGTGACATAGCTCTTCTTCAGCTTTTCATGCGCCTGATCCAGGAACAACATGGCTTGTTCCAGCTCCTGCGTGCGTTCCTTGACCCGTTCTTCCAATCCGAAGTTGAGCTGTTTCAATTCCTCGTTCTGCCGTTCGGTCACCTCCAGCAACCGAGCCCGTTCGGTTTGTAGCCATTTCACCTCGAGTGCTTGCTTCACCACCATCAGAATCTCATTGTCATCCCAAGGCTTGGCGATATAGCGGTAGATCTGCCCTTTGTTGATGGCATCGATCGTAGAACTGACTTCACTGAAACCAGTGAGCAGGATACGGATTGCATTCGGGCACAATTGTCGGGCTTTTTCCAGAAATTGCGCCCCATTCATTACCGGCATCCGCATATCGGAAATGATCAGATCAACCTCCCCTTCCTCCAATAGCGCAATGCCCTCTGCACCACTCCCCGCAGTCAGAACGTTATAACCATGTGGACGAAACAATCGACGCAGCGAGGCCAGAATGTTCGCCTCATCATCCACCAGCAACAAAGTCGGTGCCCGATTGACCATCTGTGGAGCAACAGGCTCCAGCGTATCGGTATTCACGATTGCAGTTCCTCATCCTTGGCTGTCTGCCTGATCGGCAACCAGATACGAAACGCGGTCCCCACACCAAGCTGGCTGGTCACCTCGATTCTGCCCCCATGCTTTTGCACAATACCGTAGGACAATGACAGGCCCAGGCCCGTCCCGGTCCCGACTGGCTTGGTGGTGAAAAACGGGTCAAAGATACGCTTGAGGTTTTCTTCTGCAATGCCGGCCCCTGTATCAGCAATCTCCACCCAAATCCAATCGTCCTCCTGCTCGGTCCGCAACGTGATGACCCCTTGATCGGCGATGGCATGGCTTGCATTGACCAGCATGTTCAGGAACACCTGATTCAATTGCGATGGCAGACACTCGATCTCGGGAATCGCGTGATAATCCTGCACGATTTCGGCCTTGTACTTGAGCTCATTACGCACAATGTTCAGCGTGCTATCCAGGCAACGCCGCAAGTCGGCATACTGCCATTCATCGTCTGCCCCAGTACGCGAGAAATCTTTCAGATCTGCAACGATCTTTTTGATGCGCCCCAGTCCTTCGGTACATTCGGCAAACAAAGCCCGCACATCATCCCGCAAAAAATCGAGATCGGCCTGACGACGCTGCCCTTCCAATAGCATGCGTCGCTGCGTCGGCAACTCCGGTTCTGCTTCCACATAGGCAGTCAACAGCTTGAAGATTTCATCCAGATACCCGGACAACGCTGACAGGTTGGAATACACATAACCGATCGGGTTGTTGATCTCATGCGCCACCCCGGCCGCCAACTGGCCAATCGAGGCCAGCTTTTCGGATTGCAACAACTGGCTTTGCGCTTCTTCCAGTTGGTGTTTGCTGGCCTCCAGTTCCTGATTGCGTACCAGCAGGTCTTCCGTACGTTCCGCCACACGCAGCTCCAGCGCTTCGTTGGCTTGGCGCAACGCTTGTTCGGCAGCGGCTTGCAAACGGCGTTGTGCACTCTGCCCCATCTCATGCTCGATCACTGCTGCCAGCCGATACAGGTTTTGCTTCAACAGAAAATTGCTGGCACCTGACTTCAGCAGTGCGACGGCCGCTTCCTCTCCGATCGCACCGGTCAACACGATGAAAGGCATATCCGGCCAAGCCTGATGCACCATATCCAGACTTTGCCCGACCGCAAAACCCGGCATACTGTAATCGGATACAACGACATCCCAGCGACGCTCCAACGCCGCCTCAAGCGCATCCGGCCGGCTGACCCAGGCCAAGGAGATCCCGGGATAATGACGTGACAACTCATGCCGGACCAACAGAGCATCGTTCTCATCGTCTTCAATCAATAGCACGCTGATCATACGATCCACCTGCCTTGTCTAACCATCATGGCGGTCGATGAATTCCGCCATATCCAACGTCGCTTCCCGTGGCATTTCCGACCGATGCAACGGTAACCACAAGCGGAAACGGCTTCCCTCACCCACGACACTGTGTACTTCGAATCGACCGCCATGCTTGCTGACAATGCCATAGGCAACCGACAATCCCAGCCCAGATCCTTCGCCGATGGGCCGGGTGGTGAAAAATGGATCGAATATCTTGCTCTGTACCTCGGCACTCATACCGCTGCCGTTATCGGCAACCTCAAGCCAGACTTCATTGGCAGCGGCACCACAGGACAAGGTGATGGTGCCACGTCCGTCTATCGACTGCATGGCATTCACCAGCAGGTTGAGCAGTACCTGATTGATTTGTGAAGGCTGGCATTCCACCAGCGGAATCGGTTGATAGTGCCGCACTACGTCTGCCACCTCACGTAGTTCCGGGCCCAGAACGTTGGCCGTACTGTCCAGACAGTCTGCCAGATTGACCAAGGTCCACTCATCTTCCATCCCCACCCGCGAGAAATCCTTCAGATCTGCCACAATCTGTTTGACCCGCCCCAAGCCGGCACGAGACTGTTCCAGCAGGACGGGTAGATCGTCCTTCACAAAGGCCAGATCCGTCTCATTCTTGTAATTGGTCAGCATGTCACGAATATCCTGCGCCAACGCCTTTTCAGATGCCTCATAAGCCTGAATCATGCGTAATAGGCCCACTACATAGTTCTCCAACGTGCACAGGTTGGAGTGCACATAACCAATTGGATTGTTGATCTCATGCGCCACACCGGCTGCCAGTTGACCGATGGAAGCCATTTTCTCTGCCTGGTAAAGCTGGCTGTGGGCGGCTTCCAGCTTGGCGTTGATTTCCTGCAGTTCGACATTGCGTTGACGCAGATCGGAAGTACGGGTGTGCACCAATTGTTCCAGGCCAGTGCGGTAGGCGGCAAGCTCCAGTTCCTGCGCCTTGCGCAATGAAATATTGATCAAATAGCCCTGCAGCAAACGTCGTCCATCCTGCTGGCGCCGCACGGCATGCAATGCCACCCAGATTTCGGTGTCATCATCACGCAACAATCTGCACTCGTGGTCAAAACGGCCGTCCGTACTTTGTTGGCAGCGCATTTGCAAGGCATCCCAATCGGACTTGACCATACGTTGTTTTAAGAAGTCTGGTTGCAGCCAGTCGTGCAGTGGCACGCCCAGCAAATTGACCGCTTGGGAACCAACGAAACGCAGGTGCCAGCTGTCAGCATCTGCTTCCCATGGCACCACGTTGGTCGACTCCACCAGGCTGCGATAGCGATCTTCGCTTTCAGCCAGATCAGCCCGGGCCTGATCGAGCTTGCGTACATCCCCGGCCAGCGTAGCCAGCATGTGGTTGATCGCGTCCACCAGAATGTCCAGTTCATCTGGCGGCTGATTGCGCCGCTTTTCAGGCAAGGTTACCGAGGTATTCAAGGATTGCAGATCCAGCTTGCTTGCATACTGTGCCAATGCAGTCAGGTGACGACTGACCAGCTGCCGGAAGATCAGCAGGATCAGAATGGCAACACAAAAGGTCTTGAAAACCTGAGTCACGGTGATCACCAGCACCCTCGAGATCACCCGTGAATACACATCTTCCTTGGTCGCCACTATCCGGATCTGGCCAACGTGGATTGTTTGCTGATCAGTCATGAAGCTCACGGGTTCAGTTCTTTCCAGCATGTCTGCCACCACTGGCGTACCGGCTTCAGCCATTTTCCGGCCGATGGTGTCAACGAAGCTGGCATAACGTATGTCGGGGCTTTCCAGAAATCCCTTCAAGACCGACTGCAGCTGACCGCGATCGAAGTTCCATGCAGCTGAGGCCAGTATCTCCCGATTGGCGCGCACCATGTATTCCAGCCGCGTCTCGATCTGCGACATGTCACGCCGGTAGTCGCTCAGCAGTTGAATCGCCGTCGACAGCAAGGCGAATACCGTACTGACCAACAGAATCAGGCATAGCAACCGCCAACCAAGCGGATGCGCCTGTGGGTAAGCAATGGCACGTTTCAGCCATGCCATCAATTGCGTAATCACAGCCCTATCCTTTTTGTCTTCGGCTCGGCAGGCATTGGTCTGCCAACCGTTTGTCAGCGCGCTTCAGCTTGCATTTCCGGCATATCTGCTTCCTGATGGATCGGCAGCCAGATCCGGAATGTAGTCCCTTGGCCTTGCACACTGTTCACGTCAATATGCCCATGGTGCTTTTGCACAATGCTGTACGAGAGTGACAAACCCAGCCCGGTCCCTTTCCCGACCGGCTTGGTGGTAAAAAATGGGTCGAAAATCCGCTTCAGGTTGTCCGGGGCAATGCCACCACCGGTATCCTGAAACTCCACCCAGGCCAATTCACCATCGCATCCACTGCGGATCCAGATGGTGCCGTGTTCCTTGATGGCATGGCTAGCGTTGACCAACATGTTCATGAACACCTGATTCAATTGTGACGGCAGGCACTGTACTTCTGGCAGCTCGCCATACTCCTTGACCACGTTGGCCTTGTATTTGACCTCGTTGTGAACGATGTTCAGGGTGCTGTCCAAACAACGGTGCAGATTGGCAAACTCCCATTCGCTGGAAGAATCTACCCGTGAAAAATCCTTCAGATCCTGCACAATCTTCTTCACCCGGGTGATGCCTTCCTTGGACTCAGCCAGCAAGGCCGTCAAGTCATCTCGTAGGAACTGCAGATCAGCGCGTTGTTTGGCCGGCTGGATCACCGATTGCTGCACCGCCTCCGGCAGGCCTGCTTCAACTTGCTCATAGGTTTCCAACAATGCCAGCAGGTCATTGATGTAGCCTTCCAGACTCCCTAGATTGGAGTTCACGTAGCCAATCGGATTGTTGATCTCATGCGCCACCCCTGCTGCCAATTGGCCAATGGAAGCCATCTTCTCGGATTGCAACAATTGATCCTGCACTTGCTTGAGTTGCGAATTCAGCAACTGCAGTTCGTCGTTGTGCTTACGCAACTCGTTCTGGCTGCGGATGGTTTCGCTGATATCCCGCGCAATGCAGGAAAAATGATCGAACTGACCACTGCCATCGAACTGCGCCAGCAGTACCGCCGACATCGGCACCGGCTCCCCTCCCGGCCGGGTCACTTTCAGCTCGCCCCGCCACATGCCTTGTGACATGGCGGTCGGGATGGCCACCGCCTGCAGTTGCGCGGCAGATTCCGGTGTCAGTAAATCATTGACATGGACATGTGACAGGTCTGCCGTTGCCTGCAAGCCAAACAAGGTACGACCGGCACGATTCAAATAGATCAACAACCCGGCAGAAGCCGCAATCATCACCACATCCGAGGTATTTTCGGCAATCGACACCAGCCGGGTATGAGCTGCCTGCATCTGCTTGAGTTCGGTCAGATCGATGTGCGTGAGAATTGCCCCCCCTTGCACGCCTCCCTGGCCACCGATCCAGGGCGACACCCGCATGATCAGGTTACGTTGCTGGTCGTGATACAGGCAGGAATATTCGATCTCGCTACGTACCTCTCGCCCCGCCAATGCCAGCCTGATTGCCTCGGCCGTTTGCTGGCTGGGGGCGTAGCGGTCAAACAAGGCGCACGCATTCAGGTAATTTTCACCAGGTGCGGGTGCATGCAAGGGGTCCGGTAAATCCTGACCCTCGGTAAACTGGTCCCAGGCCTGGTTGCGAAGGATCACCACCCCTTCACGATCAATCACCGCAATATGTTCACCCAACGAGGCCAGCACACTTTCCAGCAATACTTGCTGGCGACGCAGTTCTGCTTCGGCCTCGCGTCGCTTCTCAATGTCGTTTTCCAGCATGCGTGTGGCAATTTCCAACTCCTGCGTACGTGCCAGCACCGCACTTTCCAATTGCAGGTTGTTCTGCTCCAACGACAAGGCGGCCTGTTTGGTGCGGGTAATGTCAACATCCAACTGAAAAAACTGGTACACCCGATCATGCGCATCCCGCAACGGCACAATGGTACTTTGCAGCCAATAGGCCTGGCCTGCCGCATTGAGACGACATAACTCACCTCGCCAGATCTCGCCGCCATGAATCTCCTGCCATAGCTCACTGCCTTCGCTGAAATACTGTGGATCCTGCAACTGCTGAGTGATCAGACTGCCTCGCAGCACTTCGGGTACTTGCCCTGCCAGATGACTGTAAGAGTCACTGACATAGATCAATCTTCCCTCCAGATCGAACAGACAAACGATACCAGCCTGAAACAGGGCCTGACGCTGCGCTTCGTGCTCCGCAAGAATGGATTCCAGGTTACGGGAGATGATGTCACGTTCGGCAATATCCTCCGCCACCCCCAGAATGGCATCCGACATCATCGGCGTATTGCCCAATGGAATCAGCGTGACCCCAAGCAATGCCTCACTACCATCCGGCAAGGGTCCGCGTCGCTCAAAGTATTGCGACTCCCCAGTCTGATGGGCGTGCAGGGCATGCTGCTGTGCCGCCACCGCCAGATCGCCGGGCAGCACCTTGGTCAACGGGTGATTGAGGATATCGCCTTCGTTTCGTTCCACCAGATGCATGAACGCCTGATCGCACCATGCAACCCGCAACCGGCTATCCCAACACCATGTCCATCTTCGGTTTGCTCTTGCCATGCTTGCCTATCCCGTCCTCAGCGTGGTCACAATACGGCCGCCAAGGCATTGGCCTTGCGCCAAGCCTGTTTCAGCACCCCTCGCAAATCACGTTCGTCACGCAAACCGCAACCGCTCCAAGCAGCCTCTTCACAGGGCGGCACCGCATCCCACTCGGTTCGCCCCACATCCAACGCATGTGCCAGCACATCCGCCAGATGTACTACACAGGCCATTGGCATCGCGGTTGACCCTGGCTGATGATGCAGCCTGATCGGGTCGACAATGTGAGGTGGAAAGTGCCAGGCCTCTGCCAGTGCAGCACCAACATCGGTATGGTCAAAGCCATGGATTTCGTGCTCGACCAGATAGGGAGAACAATCCCGTTCATTGGCAATCCTTGCGACCTGATCGAAGGCCTCCGGTAACAACAGACACAACACCGGCTTGCCGATATCGTGCAGCAATCCAGCAATGAAAGCCTGTTCCGCGGGCAGATCCTGTCGGCTGGCCAATACCTGGGCACAGGCCCCGGCAGCCAGGGTATGGCGCCAAAACTCCGTCATGTTGAGCATGGGCGACGAAGCCGGTGGCACCCGTGACATCACCACCAGCGACGCTACAATGGCCCGGGTATTGCTCAAACCCAGAATATTCATGGCTTGCTGCACGCTATCCACCCGACCGGACATGCCATAAAACGGTGAATTGGCCACTCGCAGCAGCCTTGCCACCAGTGTCTGCTCTCGCGCCAGCCTGGCGGATAATGACGGCAGGTCAACATCATCTTGGCTGACCGCCTTCAACAACTCGGCCATTCCTGCTGGCAAAGTCGGCAACTTGTCCGACCTGGATACCAACTCTCGCATCTGGTCAAAGGTCATGTATCAGCCTCATTCATTAAATCCGATACTCCATGGCGCAAACGCTGCAACCAGATCGAATCGCCAGCGTGGCGAAACAGGTGGTCCAACCGACGAGTCAGCGCCAGCCCGGTTGGCCGCGCTGCCGGCGGCGCCAACACCACATTGGCAATATGTGAACGTTCCAGCACTGTCAGCAGCTCTTCGGTCACCATGTCACCTGCCTGAGCCAGACATTGACCCTCGGCGTCACAGATCGGTTGGATGACCATCATGCCCACACAAGGCGGTCCGACTTCCATGGTGGTAACCGTATCGGCATTCATCTCGTTTGCTCCGGTATCAACAACACGACACAACCACGCCCAAGCGAGCTGCGCCCCAACGGCTTGCATTCGACCCGAAACCATCGATCCCGCCAGATCAAGGTATGGGTCGAGGCCTCATCCAGGGTGATCACCTGACACAGTGAAGGTGGCATGCCTTCTTCCACCAGCATGCCGGTGAGCGGGTTGCCATCCAGTATTGCGACCGCCATCTGATTGGCAGTGGCAATCAGGCCATCCTCACCAATCCCGATCACACCAATCGGCAATTGGTCAAGAATCTCTTGGGCAATCCGCAAGGTATGGACATTGGCCAGCACTTCCCGGGTCTTTTGTTCAACCCGTCGCTCCAGCTCGGCATTGGCATGTGAAAGTTCGTCGGTCAGTCGCTTGTTTTCATTGCCCAACGAGTAATGATGGAAGGCATCACGCACCTGGGTACGCAGCAATTCGTCTTCCCAAGGCTTGGTAAGAAACCGGAACACCGCACCGCGATTGATGGCATCGGTGACGGAATTCAATTCCGTATATCCGGATAATATGATTCTGACGGTATCGGGCTTGACTTGCTTGGCTTGGCTGAGGAACTCGGAGCCCGTCATGCCGGGCATGCGCTGGTCGGAGATGATGACCGACACCGGCTCACGCTGCAGGATATCCAACCCTTCCTGCCCACCATTGGCAGTCAGGATACGATACCCCTCCCGCCGGAACAAACGGGACAGCGCAGCAAGGATGTTCGGTTCGTCGTCGACCAGTAACAGTACCTGCTCCATACCGATCCTTTAGACGGTATTGCCTGGCCATTCGACACCTTGCCCGACCAGACGAACAGCGGTTTACGGTCAAATACGACTTCTATCATTCCTTTTTAGCTTATATTGCCGCGTTATGCAGCCACATCGCCGTATCTACGCGCAATCCATTGTGTGACAGACAATTGAAAACAGGTGACTTCAAGACCCCATTGCGCCATCTGGTGGTGGCTATACTCAAGTCATCAGCATCCATCAGCATGGTGTGAACATGGTTCGAGCCTGGTTATCTGTCTGGCTGTTGCTGATATCGCTACCGGCCATGACGGCAACAATTGATGTAAATTTTCCGGTCAGCCGCGATGGGCGACATGTATTTTTCCAGCAACTGGTCACAGAATCGATGAAGGTGGCTGGTTACACCGTCAACCTTCAGGAAATCGATGTGCCACGCCATCGGCGTTCGTTTCTGGCTCTGGAACAGGGCGAAATCGATCTGATGTATCTGCTACCCAGCCCAGAGCGCGATCAACTTTTCCGACGTATCAACCAACCCCTGACACGTGGACTGATCGGCAACCGTATTCTGCTGGTACCCGCCAGCGCCCTTGGTCGCTATCAGCATATCCATTCATTGAAGGATTTTCGCGACGCCAAACTGGTTGCCGGCTTTGGTGCAGGCTGGGCGGACATCACCATCTGGCGTACCAATCAACTGCCCTTCTACGTACATCAGGGCGACTGGACTGCACTCTATCGGCTGGTCGCCTCACAGCAACGTGGTGTCGACTACTTTCCAAGAGGGGCCAGCGAAATTTTGCTGGAGGCCGCCCAGTATGCTGAGTTGGTGATCGAACCCAATCTGGTGCTGACCTATCCATCCGATTTCTATTTCTATGTCCATCCTGATCGGGCCGATCTGGCAGAAGCGCTGGATATCGCATTACAAAAAGCCATGAAAAATGGCGTGTATGAGCAACTGTACAAACAGCATCTGGCACCGATTGCACAAAAACTGCGGCTCAACGACCGCCGCATCATCCCGCTGGTGCTGCCAGACAGCAACTGATTGGGATAAAACATCATCGTATCGTGCCAACAGACAATGCCAATCCATAACCAAGCAATGGCAACTTACCACACCTTGAAATTACCGCCACGCCACAGGCTACAACCACCTCTAGACATATGTGCCCACGTATCCTAGGAATAAAAAAGCCCCGAACGAAGTTTGAGCTGATTGTGCGGTCACTGGCTTTCTGTTTACCACAAGATCAATCTGTTGCAAGCTGGGGATGCCACCCGGTGTCATCAGATGAACATAGCACCAAGCTTAAAATTTGTTCTGGATTTGTCATGAGCGGCTGAAGCGCAGTGTAAAAACCGTCATGTATGTGGCACATATGACGATTTTGAGCAGCACATCAACCACAATCGCGGCCGCACAATAAGATATTGAACAGGTTCTTACCGGCAGGCAGCTGCCACCCGCCGACTTTCGAGTAAGGCCTAATATGAAATGGCGCCCTCGCTTGCCTGGTTCACTTCGGGCACGTTTGATATTGAGCAGTGTTTTGATCGAAGTTGTACTGCTGGCGGTGCTGATCGTCAATTCGATCCGACTGGTCAATAACGCAGCCCAGGCTGGTGTGGAGGCATCATTGGCACAAGCGGTACCCATGCTGAATGCCGCAGCCATTCCTTATATCCTGCAACAGGATTCCGTTGGCTTGCAGGATTTCCTGAATGTCGCGGTCAGTGAACATCGGCGTGAACTGAGCTATGTGGTGCTCACCAATCTTGATGGTCAACGACTGGCTACAGCGGGCATGCCATTTCATCAGCCTTTGCCGTCACCTACCCGCCATATCGAGCAGGCTATCTCTGAAGGCATCTACCACATATCCCGCCCAGTAGTCCTGGCTGAAAGAACCTTCGGCACCATGCACCTGGGCATCTCCACGCGTATCATCGCCAACACTCGCCGCGATTTATTGCGGCAGGGGCTGATGATTGCCGCCATCGAGGTGTTACTGAGTATTCTTTGTCTGGGCTGGATGGGCATTTGGCTGACTGCGCATTTACGCCAAACCATTGATGCCGGACGTGACATCGCCAACGGCGACTTCAGCCGCCGTATCCCTGAACGCGGTGCCCGTGAAGTGGTGGAGCTGGCACATACCATCAACCAGATGAGTCAGGAGCTGGGGCATCAGATGGCCGCGTTGCGTGCCAGCGAATATGAGTATCGGGTCCAGTTCGAACAATGTGGGGCCGGCCTGGCCCATATTCGCGCCGATGGGAGTTGGTTGCGGTTTAACGAACAATTTGCCGGGCTGCTTGGTTTTCGCAATCATGAAGATGCCCCACCACCGGCAGACTGTTGGCACCCACGGGATCAGCATCAGGTCTTGCTGGCGTTGAATGATCTGTTCGATGGAGCCCATGCGTTCTGGCAAAACGAGTTACGTTGCCTTCAAGCTGATGGCGGTTACCGCTGGGTGCTTTGCAGCCTGTCACTTTACCGGCAGCCTGACCTGAATGCGGGTTATGTCATCATGGCATTGCAGGACATCGCCCGGCAAAAAGCAACCGAGTTCGAGCTGATGCAGTACCAGACCGAACTGGAAAGCAGGGTTGCCGAACGTACCCATGCCTTAGCCGTCGCCAATCAGGAGCTGGAAGCCTTCAGCTATTCGGTATCGCATGATTTACGTGCGCCATTGCGGGCCATTGCCAGTTTCACGCAGCTGTTGATTGAAGATTACAAGGATCAGCTATCCGAAGAGGGCCGGGATCTGTTGGATCGTATTCATCGGGCAGCTTTACGGCAGAACAATCTTATCGATGCCTTGCTGGATTTGTCACACGTCAGCCAAGTACGAATGCGTCAGCAATCACTGGATCTGTCGGCCCTGGCCCGCACCGTGATAGAAGAACTGCAGGCTTCAGATCCCAAACGTCAGGTTTCCATCGATATCGCCCCATCACTCCCCGCCATCGGAGACCCCTCGCTACTACAGATTGCATTGCAGAACCTGCTGGGCAATGCCTGGAAATACACAGCCAAGACGGCCAATCCACACATTACATTCAGTGCACAGCCATCAGAATCGGGAATGGTCTATCAAATCATCGATAATGGGGCTGGATTTGACCCAGCCTTTGCCGACAAACTATTCAAGCCCTTTCAACGCCTGCATGATAAAACGGACTTCGAAGGCACAGGTATTGGCCTCGCCACCGTTACCCGCATTATCCGACGCCATGGGGGACAAGTATGGGCCGAGAGCCGGCCGGGAAAAGGGGCCACGTTCTTTTTCACGCTGACAATCGGGAGCAACTCACCCTGACGTGACATACAGACTTGAACCTATTTTTCCTTTTCCAGTTTATCCAGTAACCGCTTGGCAGTCCGGACATTATCAAAATCGCTGTCCTTGGCGGCGGTAAAACCACGCACAGATGCATTCCGGAACATTTGCTTGGCCTCCGGGCTGGCTGAGATTTTCAGCAATGCCTGGGTAATTCGTTTCACGTCATCATCCGACATGGAAGGGCGCGCCAACCAGACACCGTGAAAGATGGGCTCGGAGCGCCAGATGACACGCAGTTCATCCAGTTTGACTCCATACTTCTCGCCCAGTTGGTTATCCGCGATAGCACCAGCATCCACCTGCCGGGTATAGACAGCCACGGCAGAATTAGGCTGTTTCTTGACGAATTCTGCCTTGCCAAGGTCTTTCAACTCAATCCCGTTACGCTGCATTTCCAGCATCGGTAACAAGAAGCCCGACGTGGAGCGCAAGTCAGTAAAGGCGAAGCGCTTACCGCGCAAATCAGCAACACTGCGGATGGTGGAATCGGTACGGGTAATGATCACGGCACGATAGGATTCTCCATCGTCTTCAACAAAACGTACCAACAACTTGGGCGAGAACTCCGACATGGCGGTCACGTACCCGAAAGCTCCTGTCCCGGCAATGTCGACTGCACCGGTTTTCAGTTGGTTCAGCGTATCGGCATAGTCCTTGCCGGTGACCAGTTCCACTTTGAGTGACAACTCCTTCTCCATTGCGGCTGCCAGCGGTCCAAAATTGGTCAGTAGTTCAATGGATGACAGATTGGGATTGGCAGCAATCCTCAATGCCTTGAGTGGCTCAGCCGCCCAGCTGGTCGATAACATGCAGCAACTCAACATACCGGCCAACAAAAATGTGCTGAACTTCACCGTGCCCTCGCTTCCCTGCAAAGAGGTTGCCCTCTTGTGCATATAGCTCAAGGTGCTTGCAAATGCCAGCAATGGCCACACCACATGCATGAGTGCCGTTGCAGGCATGTTCAGCCTGAAACATGCAGCAGTCGATTGGCAACGTCAATAACTGCGTCCGGTCATTGCCTTGAAGACCAGTCGGGCAAGCTTTCCATAGGGGGGATACAGCATCCATACCGTATTCAGCCGACTTTGACGTAGCACGCCTTTCAATTTGCTGAAGGTATCAAACCCATACTTGCCATGATAATGCCCCATCCCAGACGACCCCACCCCCCCAAACGGCAAGTCGCCCTGACCAACATGGATCACCACATCGTTGATCGACACGCCCCCGGAAATGGTTTCCGTCAGTATCTTGCGGATGCGCGCGTTGTCTTGATCGAAGTAATACAACGCCAACGGACGCGGATGATCGTTGATATAAACGATCGCTTCCTGCATATCCCGATAAGTCATGACCGGAAAAACTGGTCCAAAGATTTCCTGCTGCATCACCAACATGTCCGGGGTCGGGTTCAGCACCAGTGTCGGTGCAATCTTGCCCGTGCCTTCCAGGGATTCATTGGCCGGATTCAATTCGACCAGTGTCGCACCCTTGGCTTTTGCATCTTCCAGATAGGACATCAGCCGTTGATAATGGCGCGAATCGATGATCGCAGTGTAGTCATCATTCTTGGCAAGTGTGGGAAAGAACTTGGCGACAGCCCGCTTGGCCATCTCAACAAATTCCTGCTCCTTGCGTGCGGGAACCATTAGATAGTCCGGTGCAACACATGTTTGTCCGGCATTGACAGCCTTACCCCACATAATTCGCTCAGCCGCGGTTGCAATCGGATAATCCGGGCTGATCAGCGTGGGTGACTTGCCACCCAGTTCCAGTGTTACCGGAGTCAGATTGTCAGCTGCAGCCCGCATCACATGTCGTCCCACATTGGTAGACCCGGTAAACAGCAGATGATCGAAAGACTTGGCTGAAAATGCCTGCGCCACATCGGCCCCCCCATTGATCACGGCCACATGATCTTCATCAAAATGCTGACCAAGGATATTGGCCAATGCTTCGCCAGTATGTGGCGTAGATTCAGACACTTTGATCATCACCCGGTTACCCGCCGCCAGCGCCGCGGCCAGCGGACCGATAGCCAGAAAAATCGGGTAATTCCAAGGCACGATCACGCCAACCACACCAAGCGGCTGCGGCACGACTTGATTGGTTGCCGGCATGAACCATAACGACACCCCCGCCCGCCGTGGCTTCATCCATGAAGCCACGTGTCGACGTGCTTCCTTGACTTCCGACACGCTGGGAAATAGTTCCATGAAACGGGTTTCCACCGATGAGCGGGTACCAAAATCTGCATTCACCGCCGATACTAGCTGTTCCATATTGTCAAGCAGGGCTTTTTCCAGTTTGTACAAGTACGCCCGCCGTGTTGCAGCCTTTGGAAAGCGTTCACGCCTGAACGCCTGTTGCTGCTTGTCAAACAGCGTGTGCAGCCGCTCCAGTTGAACAGCTGAAGCATGTGGGGAGAATAGTGGATCCATGAGTGGAGCTCCTGATTGATTGGGAATGCGTCAATATTACCGGTTTGTCCATCCTCTACCCCAGACTGTCGGACAATCCATCAAAATAATCTCATGATCGGAAAGTAGCACCAACCTTGGCGAAGATCAATGACCGATGGTCATTTGATTCGAAATGCTGATTTCCGACACTTGGCGTCCATGTCAAACCAAAACACAAATACATCCGAATATAGTTGACATGAAAAATGACATAAGGATAATTCATCCGCCAAACCATGTGTGGATCATCGTTCAAGCCATGGTTTAACAAGCATTCTTTCAACCCGATCATTCTCGATACCACACCATGAAACATTCCAACATCAAAATGCTCGCCCCCATCGCCATCTCCGCCCTGCTCGCAGCTTGTGGCGGCGGTGGTGGCGGCGACAGTAGCAATGGCGACACCGCAACCAAGCCTACCCCTCCTCAGGGTTTCCAAGTCACCGCTGACAATCAGGACAATGTCGCCAAGACCGCGCTAAGCACCATCAACAATAGCGTAGCGTCCATCGGCTCACAACTGGTCAGCAGCGACTCCACCGCTGCAACAGTGGATAACCGCCGTTTCGCAGCAGCGGCCAACATGATGCCGGCAGCGGTTTTTCAAAATACCTTTCCATGCCAGGCTGGCGGACAATTCACCACCAAACAGGACGACGCCGATAACTCCTCTACCGTTTCCGTTGGTGACAACCTGGGAATTGCTTACGACAACTGTGACAACAACGGTGTCGTGATTCATGGTGCGATTGATCTATTGGTCAAGAATGTGACAGGCCAGGTTGGCAGCTCAACCTATGCCGTTCAGGCTGCGGTCAATGTACCCGCCCCGGGCCTGACCACCTCCAAGACCATCAATGGCAAGACAGAAACCACATCCGCTGCCGGGCAGTCCGATCTGGTGATTTCACGAACCGCTGCTGGTGTGAAGACCGAACTGACCATTGCCAATCTGCAAGGGAAAAACGGTAACGACATCTGGCGCTATAGCGACATGAAGCTGGTTTCCACCAAAAGCGGCACAACCCGCGTCGCCCAATTGGATGGCATGATCCACCTGACATTGGGTTCCAACACCGGCGATCTGAAACTCAACATGAGCGCACCCAGCACGCCATTCACCTTCTCTAGCGGCCAAGCCTACCCAGACAGTGGCGAAATGCGCGTCACCAGCGGCAATGGCACCCTGACGTTGACAGCACAGCCCAATGGTATTTTGCAGATGAAGCTGGAAACCAATGGCCAAACCAGCAACAAGGTTGCCACTTGGTGCAGCATCATGGGTTGCTGATCAGCCGATCACGAACCATCAAGGGTACCCATGGGTGCCCTTTTTCATACCTACGCCACAGGCATGATCCCACGATGGTTGCACATGCCAGGTATCAATATTGCAGTCCATCGACGAAGTTGAGGCCATTAGGTGCGCGCCGTTATACAATCACAGCAGCCCTACCTCCACGCCTCACATACCATGCTCATCGACTTTTTCTACCAACTTAAAGATGCTCACCTACCAGTCAGCATCAAGGAATTCCTGACATTGCTCGAAGCACTCGACAAGCGTGTCATCAGCGGCAGCCTGGATGATTTCTACTATCTCGCCCGTACTGTGCTGATCAAAGATGAAAAGCACTTTGACAAGTTTGATCAAGTATTCGGCTTGTATTTCAAAGGCATTGAATCCCTGAGTGACACCTTGAGCAGAGAGATTCCGGAGGACTGGCTACGCAAGGAGTTCGAACGCTTCCTATCAGATGAAGACAAGGAAAAAATCAAGGCCATGGGCTGGGACAAGCTCATGGAAACATTCAAGGAACGCCTACAGGAACAAAAGGAACGGCACGCCGGTGGTAACAAATGGATTGGCACCGGTGGAACCAGTCCATTTGGTGCCTATGGTTATAATCCGGAGGGGATTCGCATTGGCCAAACCGAGTCACGCCATCGCCGCGCAGTCAAAGTGTGGGATGAACGCGAATTCAAGAATTTCGATGATTCGGTAGAACTGGGCACCCGCAATATCAAAGTTGCTTTACGACGGCTGCGCCGCTTTGCCCGTGAAGGTGCTGAAGAAATACTGGATTTGCCCGGTACCATTCGCGCAACTGCCAACAATGCAGGTCATCTTGACCTGAAAATGGTGCCGCAGTTGCATAATAAGGTGAAGGTACTACTGTTTCTGGATGTGGGTGGATCAATGGATGACCACATCAAAATCTGTGAAGAGCTGTTCTCGGCCTGCAAGACCGAATTCAAACATCTTGAATATTTTTACTTCCATAATTGTATATATGAATCGGTTTGGCGTGACAACCTCCGTCGCCATGCCGAGCGCATCCCAACTCAGGATGTGCTGAATACCTACGGGCCAGACTACAAACTGATCTTTGTTGGCGATGCCACCATGAGCCCTTACGAAATCCTCTACCCTGGCGGCAGTGTCGAACACAATAATCCGGAAGCTGGCCATGCCTGGGTGCAACGTCTGCTTGATCATTACCAGCACGCCATTTGGCTCAACCCAGTCGATGAACAGTATTGGGACTACACCCAATCGTTGGTCATGCTTCGCCAGCAAATGGGTGGCCGGATGTTCCCGCTGACCATTGAGGGACTCGATCGCGGCATCCGCCGGCTGAACCAAAGTGCCTGATCAGTTACTTCAAATCAGCCAGCTGACGACACTGATCAAGTGCGATGCCCAGCTCATGCAATGGTTATATACTGCCCGTGACTTGAACCTGCCAGACTGGTATCTGGCTGCAGGCTGCATCCGAAACCGTCTTTGGGATCACCTGCATGGTTATGCAGAGCCCAGTGGTGAACAGGACATCGATCTCATCTACTTCGACCCAGACGCTTCCGCAGCACAAGACCATGCGCTCAGCCAGCAGCTATCCAGCCAATTCAAGCAGGTGTGGGAGATTGTCAACCAGGCCCACATCCACCACTGGTATCGCCAAGCCAGCAGCCAACCAATTGAGCCCATGCTCAGCAGCCTGGACGCACTGGGCCGCTGGCCGGAAACCGCCACCTGCATTGGCGTACGCTTAATGCCAGATGATCGACTGCAGTTCGCGATGCCTTGTGGTCTGGATGACCTGTTCAACCTGATCTGGCGCCAAAACCCAGCTTTTTCAGATCGCGACATCTTTCTACAGCGAACAGCGAGCAAACACATCACAACACGCTGGCCACGCGTTTGTCTGGAGCAGAAGGTACCGATCGTTCAATCGATTCAGAAGCATCAAGTGGTGGATACATGTCCGCCAAGGCCAGTGACATAAGCCGTAAGAACCTGTTCACTGTCTTATTGCACGACCACGATCGGGGCCCATGTGCTGTTCAACATCCTCATGTATCACACCTACACGCCGGTTTTTGCGCTGCGCTTCACCCCGCTGGTGGCCGCTCATCACAGACCTTGAACAGGCTCTAAAATGGATAGGCAATAAGCTTCAACACACCTCAGGCTTTTTTGACGAACTCGGATTTCAACTGCATTGCACCAAAGCCTTCAATTTTACAGTCGATATCATGGTCACCTTCGACAAGTCTGATGTTCTTGACCTTGGTACCCACTTTGACCACAGATGACGAACCTTTCACCTTGAGGTCTTTGACCACGACAACGGTATCCCCATCTGCCAACACATTGCCGTTTGCATCACGGACGATTTTGACTTCCAAGGCATTTTCCGTCTCTTTACTTGACTTCCACTCATGAGCACACTCAGGACAGATCAGCATTTCACCATCTTGGTATGTCAATGATGAATCACAGTTGGGACAATTGGGCAAAACACTCACGGAGCAATTCCTTTACTATTTGATTTGAGTTCTGTTCAACGGCCGAAAACCACCAGCTGAACCGGGAACAATTGGGCCGTGCTCTGATCGCCGCGTCCAACTTGAATTGACGAGGGACACGAGAGCATAGCAGCTAGTGTTGTGGCGTATTTTACGCTGATATGCATTGACTGACAGTGGTACAGACTCTCGCCGTACAAATCATGTCAATTGATTATTGCCTCTAACCCCACACAGCCGATCTGGTTACCATCTACCGATGATCCGCTGACGTTGATCACCTTCCGTGAAATGCAAAAGACAGATCAACGGAAGCATTGTCAACCAAGTAATGAGCTTTGTTTCCACCACAACCCATATTCATTGCGGAACCGATTGGACGGCTGGCTGGTGGCTGTGGACCATAGGCCAAACCGTGCGGATTTCGTAATGGTGCAAACAGGCTATCCAATTCCTGTTCCGGCCAAGTGAAGTCTTGGCTTAAATTCATAAAAATCAATATATTAATAATATTACAGGGCAAATAAAATCAGGTCCGATCAATAACACCAGCTTAAATGCAGCTTATATACCATTACGCAAACTTGACCAAAATCAAATCGCTCTAGCGAAAGCTCTGGGATGATGTAATCAGAAGGCAACGCCTTCTGCTTGTGTATCTCCAGTGGTTATTCAGGGTGACGGGTTCGTCACCCTTTTTTTACCGACAAACGGTAATCAATAGAACTCGCCATTTTCCGATCCCCTACTTTCACCATTCAAGATACCGACGCTATCGGCATCGCTTCGGCAGCACCATGATACCGATTTCATCGCTAATACCGCACATCCCGATGTAGATCAAACACATCGTTCAGCATGTATCACACCCCACAATAACGTCACTAACACCTTTATATTCATAAACATAAAACCATAAACATATGGGACCAGCGACCCTTGTTGACACCCATTGAAGCAGGTATGTTCGGATTGAGCTGGCCATGATACTGACATGGAAATCGGTTTAACCCTGATCAAATTGCAGCGTAGTCCAGTCGGTATCTGTTGTCCTTTTTAACTGCAACGCTGTTACTGAAAGCATTCCATCACCATGTCAGACACCATTCAAATTGTGATAGACAACAACCCCAGCGGGCAGATGACCCGTGTTCTCTACAAAGGTATCTTCGAAGCCAATGTGGCACGCACCGGAGATGGCACCGTCGATGTCATCAGCGTTTTTGCCAGGGATGGTGATGACAAGGTAATCGGCGGCATCATTGGCTCCGCTTATTGGGGCTGGATCAACATTACTTCAGTCTGGGTCGACCCGGCACATCGCCGCCAGGGCTTGGCATCACGCATGTTGCGAACCATTGAGGCAGAGGCTGTCGAACGTGGGTACCATCATGCCTATTTGGACACCTTCACGTTTCAAACGCCCGATCTGTATCTACGGGCCGGGTACGAAATCATCGGCACACTGGATCAATTTCCACCAGGATTTGCACGGCATTTCATGCGCAAAACACTGATCCGCTCATAACAGCCTGATGATTCCCACATCAATGCCTTCCATCCGCCTTGATGCACTGTTTAGCGGCAAGGGTTGGCAGGGTCGTGGCATGGCGCTATGCTGAATCAACGATTCCGCCCCGATGAGGAGGCATCGCATGAGACAGTTCATCCGCCATCCAGCCAGCGTCCCAATCGAAATCACCAGTTGCGAATCCAGCCAGTTGGCAACAGGTGAGGCACTCAATATCAGCGTGGGTGGGCTGGCATTCGGCTCAACCAGACGCGCCGAAAAAGGAGAGATGGTGGCTGTACGCATCCCCGGTGTACGGCCCGTGTTCGAATCCAATGCGCAGGTTATTTGGTGTAATGAGCTACCTCCGGGCTATGAATTGGGGGTGGCTTTCCTCGACCCTGAAGATGCGTTTCGCGCTCGCATGGTCGAGCAGGTGTGTCAGATCGAACAATATATGCTGTATGTACGTGAGCACGAACACCGTGAATTGACAGCAGAACAGGCCGCGATAGAGTGGATTGAAAAGTATGCCGCCCACTTCCCAACATCCGACTCCGACACTTGGCATTGAATCCGCCTCGGAATTCAATTTGTTTTTTTCATTGCACCGATCCTGATCGAAACCAAGCTGGATCGACACGTTATGCCATTGCCCGTCGTAGCTCTGACGGGCTCAGGCCATAGCGCTCACGGAAGCGGATGCTAAAACGGGATGCTGACTGATAACCACACTGGGCCGCAATCTCTGCAACGTCGTGTGAGGAGGTTTGCAACAATGCCAGGCCCTGCCCCATCCGCACATTTTCCAGAATATCGCGTACCGAAGCACCGAAATGCGCCAATTTGCGTCGCAAGGTGGCTTCACTACAGTTCATGCGAGCGGCAAGCTCGGCTGTAGTCCAAGGATGAGCAGGCAACAACATCACCCATTGACGCACTCGATCCACCACCCCACCGTTATTCGCCACAAACAAGGCTTGCCCCCCACCTGCCAGTAACAGACTGAGCAAACACTCCTCTGCTCGGTGCTGTATGATCGGCAAGGCGAGTTCGCTGGTCGTTATTGAACTCCATAGCCTCGTCCAGGCCCGTTCGGTAACTGGATCCAACATTTGCCATGGCAGCGATACCCTGTCCAACGACAAGGAGGATGCCACCACCTCAGCGTGGTGGCGCTGCATCCGAGCCAGTAACATCGCATCCAACGACCACATTTCCGCCTCATAACATCCCGTCACATCCGGCACATTGGCCAAATGCACCTCAGCCCCTACTGGCAATACCAACATGGTATCTATGCCGATTTGCCTATCCACCTGCCCCCACCAAACCTGCTTGTTGCCACGCACAACACGAATCAATGTCGGCTGGTTGATCGGCACCCGGCGGATGGCATGCCGATGTGTCGCACGAATCCGGCAAAAAACGCCAACATTTGGTGTGACCTGCACTGGTGATTGGGTTGAGGTGGCATGGATCATGACGATACGGAATCTGCTGGGTGCAGGTTATCGACGATAGTGCGCGGTTATGCTGGCCTTACCCAATACATGCTGATTCAGCATATACCCGACCAGAGCACCCGATACATTGGCGTTCAATGGCAAGGTTTCCACATTTAGCGCCCAAACAGTGAATTGATAACGATGCGACGAGTCGCCAACTGGCGGGCAAGCACCGCCAAACCCCGCACTACCATAATCAGTACGAGTCTGCAGACTGCCTTTGGGTAACAAGCCTTTGATAGTACCAGCCCCTTGCTGCAATGCCATAACCTTGACCGGGATATTTACAACCAGCCAATGCCACCAACCGCTGCCCGTTGGGGCATCCGGATCGAATACTGTGACGGCGAAGCTTTTGGTACCAGTCGGCGCATGCTGCCAGGATAAAGCTGGCGACAAGTTCTCCCCCTGACATCCAAAACCCATGTATTCCTGTTTTCGCGACAGGGGCTGCCCATCAGTAATATCAGTACTGGTCAGCATAAATGACTCGGCACTAACCACGCCTGATAACAAACAGCACCCCAATACTGCAATCCAGTTACGCATGATCTTTCCCTTTCCTGTATGCACCGCCTACCACTGCAGGGGTTCTGGATGGAAAGTGTGCAACATTGGATACAGAACTGTGGTGCCGAACCCGTCATGCAATGTGCGCAAACGATCAATATCCAAACAAGCCGGGATTTAGCGATGCTTTACCTGACAGGCCCAGTCGAAAATGTGGACAACCTAGTCGCACCGTCATCTGGACAGCATTGGTACACCTTACAGACCACAACGGTGAATCAGCGCGCTACCAGCGTCAGCTCAGCGGGTGCTACCAGAATACCTGCCCGCAAACCGACCTTGACGTCAGGATTCGGGAAAATGATATGTTCGCTCTGAGCTGCAACAAGCTGATATTCACCATCCTCTGCCACCACGGTACCTGCCTCCAACGGTGTGAAGTTCAGCACATCAGGGGACAGATTCAAACGAAATGATTCGCTGGTCTTGGTGACATCTCGTGTAGCCTGAAATATGTGATAGTCAGCCGGGTCAAAAGTGGGGCCCACCGGCATCTGGCCACTTACCATGGCCAATAGCACACGTTCAAGTGCAGTTACATCGACCACCCCATTTTGTCCGAACGGCCTCGCCTTGCCCAACTCCAACGTAAATGCCCTGGCGCCGAAATGATGGCTGGTGAAATATGAAAATGTTGGCGACGGTTTGGTATGCAATAACAATGTATACACATCGCACAAGCTCAGCAGAGTAATTGCTGTTTTATCGTGTGGCTCGCCATCAGTGTAGGGATAGATAGCAAACTTTTCATAATACGAACCACGAATCGCCGTATGCAAATCCAAATGCCAGCGTGGTACACCGGCTGTGCTGTTACCAAAGAAATCCGTAACCAATTGCTCCAGCTCTGCCGCACGCGCCACTTCATCACTGATTGCAACTTCTGCATGTTTACCGCAGAACAGCCGATTGATATCTTCGACCAAGTACCGCTTTCCTGCGCGCATCGCTTGCAGGTTACCAATCAGAAACAGTACCCGCGCACCTGCCAACAAACGGCCTTCACGTAGTGCGCCAACGATCTGGTCGACCAGCTCAATAGGCGCTGTTTCATTGCCATGAATACCGCACGAAATCACCAGCTCAAGCGCAGGCTTACTCTCGGGTGTCACCAGCCAGGCGCCAGGCCCCACCATTTTGCCAACGCCTCCAGATGGTAATGGCGCGTCCAAAAACACAGTGTCGGTATCATCAATCAGTGCTTGTAGAAACGGTGTATGCATGGTGAGCTTCGAATTGGGCAGCAGCGACAAGAATGCCACCGCATCAAGTCAGGCAGCAGGGTGAGAGCACCCTACCCATCACATCAGATCAACTGGAACGGGTAGACCGAGCCCAATTGCAAAATCTGGGTCAGTTCATCCAATGCCGTACGACATTCAATCAACAATTGTGGATCACCCAGATCTTCACCCATCAGGCGATCACGATAATGTTTGTCCACCCAGGCATTCAAACTGCCAAACAAGGCATCGGACATCAAAACATCAGGATTGACTGCAGCCAGCTCCGCTGCCGACAGTGCTACGCGCAAGCGCAAGCAAGCCGGGCCGCCTCCATTCTGCATGGACTGTTTGAGGTCGAATACCTTTACTTCATCAATCGGGCCACCACTGTTGACCAAACTTTCCAGATAAGCCCAGACCCGTGGCATACTGCGGCACTCTTCAGGCACCACGATGATCATTTTGCCATTCGGCTTGGACAACAGTTGGCTGTTGAACAGGTAGGACTTCACCGCCTCATCAATCGATACTGCGGCTTCCGGTACCTCGACTGCAACAAACTGGCCACCTACCGCCGCCAACTTGCGATCCAACTCTGCGAGCACTGCAGCCTGATCGAGAAACGAGCGCTGGTGATGGAACAACACATTGCGATTCCCAACTGAAATCACATCATTGTGGAACACGCCTGCGTCAATGGTATTGGGATCCTGCTGTGCATACACCACCTGTTCCAGTGACAAACCATGCAAACGGGCAATGGCTTGGCTGGCTTCCAACGTCTGCCGAGCCGGGAATTTGATCGGCCTGGGATAGCGGGTATCGAACGCAGCTTGACCAAACACGAAAAACTCAATACCGGCTGCATCATATTCAGCGCAAAAACGAGTATGGTTAGCGGCACCTTCATCGCCGAAATGCATTTGAGCAGGCAGAGCCTGGTGATGCGCAAAATGCCGCTCGTCTGCAAACATGGCCTTCAGGATTCGGCCGGTGGTTGGGTGTTCGATCGAACGGTGAAATTTATTGTTGAGATTGGCCGGGGTGAAGTGAACGCGTCTGTCAGCTGTATCACCTGATGGGCTCACCGTCGCAGCATTGGCGGTCCACATGGTCGATGCCGAGCTGCATGCAGCCAGAATTGTTGGGGCCTCCTTGGCTGCCTTACGTACCACCTCCGCATCAGTACCACCAAAACCCAAACCACGTAGATGAGCCACACTGGGGCGCTCATGCGGGGCCAATACGCCTTGCTTGAAGCCCAAGTCATGCAGCGCCTTCATTTTCATCAGGCCCTGCTTGGCTGCTAGTTTGGGGTTGGATGTGGATTTTTCGTTTGATGTCGAAGCAACATTGCCGAAGCTAAGTCCGGCGTAGTTATGGGTGGGGCCGACCAGGCCGTCGAAATTGGCTTCAAATGCGGTCATCTTCAAACCTCGGTTTCAAGCGCAATCGACGGCCAAGCACCGTCACTGCGTAATTTTAAAGGTACGCATCAAAGGGACAGGAGATTTGGGGCCAAACCAGTTTTCAAAAACCTTGGCGGCCTCGCCAGTTTTCTCTGCATCCATCAATGCATCATTGACATGTTGCTGCAAACGCTTTTGCCCTTTACGCATGCCGACTGCGTATACCTCAGCAGCCAACGGCACATCAGGCACTTCAAATTCCGTCTTATTGGACATCTTGCTCAGGTTGCCCAATAGGGTCGGTTCAGGGCCAGAGGCATATTCACATCTACCTTCGCTCAGTGCCTTGAACACTTCCGCATAATCTTCCATCTGCTTGATCTGCACCTTCTGGGACAGATCCTGCAAATACTTGGCATTGGTGGTGCCCTTTGGCACACAGACCGTCATGTTGTCCAATTGCAGCAAGTCCTTGAACTTGCCCTTCCTGGAAGCGATCTTCTGGGTCGATACAAAATAACCCAGGCTGTAGTCGACCTCCTTCTCGCGATCCTTGGTTTTGGCGAAGGTCGCAAATAGCACATCGACACGGCCATCTTTCAAGGCTGGCAATCGATCAGCTGGATCAACGGTCTTGAAGACCGGCGTCAGATTCAGCTTTTTTGCCACCAGCTGCGCAAATTCGATGTCATATCCAGACACGCTGCCTTTGGATTTGTCGAAGAATCCAAACGGTGGTGAGCTGTCACGCACACCAACGATCAATTGCTTCTTTTCCTGGATTTTGTCCCAGTCGTCGGCTGCTACTGCATGACCAACCGATACCAGACAACCCAATACCATCCATCCAAGTGGTTTCATTGTTATGCTCCGCTTTAACAAGCAAGGAACATAAGAATCTCATAATACTCAGATGCCATCAACTTGATAAAAGTAATCCGAAATCTGAAAAAACAGTTGCAACATCTCGCTTCACAACATTACCGAAAACCAAGAAATCAACCACATACAAACTTAATACTGTTACTTCAATCACTTGTCGAATTCACTGCGATGTACGTATCAATCCATCAATCATGCACTGCAACAAATCAAGTCTCATCAATTGATCATCTACCTGGCCGGAATCGTGTTTAAAGCGTCATGCCGGGGCTCAATTGAGCCGGTAAGACAAGCGATGCTGCTTCCAAACCCGCTACCGGATAAGCACAATAGTCCGCAGCATAATAAGCGCTACTACGATGATTGCCACTCTTGCCCACCCCGCCGAATGGTGCTGCACTGCTGGCCCCGGTCAAAGGCTTGTTCCAGTTGACAATACCAGCACGGACTTCACGCCAGAACCGCTCATACAGATCCTTGCTGTCCGACAGCAAACCCGCAGCCAGACCGTAGGCCGTACGATTCGCCAGCACGAGGGCATCGTCAAACTGATCGTAACGTTGTACTTGCAGCATGGGGCCAAAATGCTCTTCGTCCGGCAGATCTGCAATCGCTGTTACATCGATGATGCCAGGGCTCAACAATGCAGTGCCTGCTTCCAGACAACGCATTTCCAATACCACCTTGCCCCCCTTTTCGATCAAAGCCTGCTGCGCTTTCAACAGGTTGTCCGCAGCTGCAAGTGAAATCACCGAACCCATGAATGGTTGCTCGGCATCGTCCCAGCGCCCTACTTTCAACTGTTGGGTGACAGCAACCAAACGTTGCAGGAATGCATCACCCGCAGCACTGTTAGGCAACAGCAAACGCCGGGCACACGTACAACGCTGGCCAGCACTAATGAAGGCAGACTGGATCACGTGGTGAATGGCTGCATCGGTATTGGTCACATCCTGCACGATCAATGGATTGTTGCCACCCATCTCCAACGCCAGAATCTTGTCGGGATGGCCAGCAAAAGACTTATGCAACAGATGGCCGGTATTCGAACTGCCCGTAAAGAACAGCCCGTCGATATCTGAGTGATTAGCCAGCACTACGCCCGTATCCTTCTCCCCTTGTACCAAGCTGATGACTCCAGCGGGGATACCAGCCTGTTGCCATAATTTCAGGGTGATTTCTGCGACTTTCGGTGTCAGCTCCGATGGCTTGAAAATAACGCAGTTGCCAGCAATCAATGCAGGAACGATATGCCCGTTTGGCAAATGCCCAGGGAAATTGTATGGGCCGAACACCGCCACCACGCCATGTGGACGGTGACGCAGAACGGCCATTGCATCACCCATCTCGCTGGATTTTTCGCCGGTGCGTTCCTGATAGGACTTGATCGAGATATCCACCTTGCCGATCATGGTTTGCACTTCAGTCAAGGCTTCCCAGCGCGGTTTACCGGTTTCCAGGCCAATCGCATTCGCCAGTTCAGCCTTATGCTCACCCAACAGCTCGGCAAAACGCTTGATCACCGCAATACGGGCGTCCAGACCTGCATCGCGCCACGCCCTGAATGCCATACGAGCTCCTTTGACAGCAGCATCCACCTGTTCTGCGCTGGCCGCCTGACCGTCAAACACCACCTGTTGGGTAACCGGATTACGGCTTTGAAATGGCGCACCGGCCCCTGATAGCCATTGGCCAGCAATCAATTGGGTCGACATGGTTATTCCTCTCTTGCGGATAAGGGCACGGCACGCACGGTATCGCCCGCGACCAGATTAAGTTTGGACAAGACTTCATTGCTGATTGGCAACCCTTCCGGGATCATCCGACTGTGTACTAGGCAGACGCGGAAATCATGCAGTTTGCGGTTGGATACCAGATAAGCCCGTTCGTTGGCTTGTACCTGATGAGGCAATGCCGTCACCACTTTGGAGTCACGTACTGCACGAATCTGATTCAATGCACACTCCACAGTTGGACCAGCATCAAAAATATCGACATAGCCCTGATAGCTAAACCCCTCTCCCTGTAGCATCGACAACGCCGGGCGGGTCTTCTCATGAACCTGACCAATTACCTCGCGTGCAGCTTCGCTCAGAAAATCCACATACACCGGGTGCTGTGGCATCAATTCCGCGATGAAAGACTTATTACCGATTCCAGACAGATAGTCTGCCTGTGAGAAATCCATCTTGAAAAAATGGCGTCCGAGGCTTTCCCAGAATGGTGAGTGCCCACTCTCATCCGACACGCCACGCATTTCCGCAATCACTTTGCTGGCAAAACGCTCTGGAAAATCTGCAAGAAACAGGAAGCGTGACTTGGACAGCAACGCGCCATTGTTTGAATGCCGGAAATCCGCATGTAGAAACAACGAGCACAGTTCAGCCACGCCAGTCAGGTCGTTGGTCAGGAACAAGGTCTGCAGCCGGCGATACACCCCCAGCTCACGTGAGGCATGTACCGACAAACCAACACGGTAGTTGTACCAGGGCTCATCCAACCCAACTGCAGCAGCAACTGCCGACGTACCCACTACGCATCCCGATGGGTCTTGCAGTACGAACAGGTAATTGGCATCCGACTGGGATGCCGAACCAGCAACCGAACGTTCCGATACATTGATACGCCGTGCCAGACGTTCTTCATTGGCAGGTAGCGTCGTGACGCCTACACCTGTAGAGCGCGCCAGCTCAAGCAGCGAATCAAGATCAGAAGAAGCAATGGAACGAACAAACATCGGCATCTCGTCAAGTCTAATGAAATCGGAAACAGACCATGGCAGCAATCCGCCAGCACATTAGGGCGAAAGCCGCTTACAACGGGCAGATCTGTATTGGGTCGCCTTCAGCTACATTCAATGCGGTCGCCAGCGCCAAGCTCAGCCGCACCTTACCGCTTGGCTCATCCACCAGCACCGCCCCTACCGTGGCCCTATAGTCAGCCAACTTGCGGTTGGCAATCAGGTAAGTCGGGGCATCTTCCGCGACAAGTCCAATTTCCGTCTTGTAGCGACGATGTTCAGCAATGGTCCGTATATTGGCTGTACGAGCCTGCACAACGCAGCCGCCATCAAAAATATCGACGTAGCGTTCAGTTTCAAACCCCTCGTTGATCAATATCTCGAACGGCAACATGGCTGTCGGATGAACCTGTCCGATGGCTTCCTGCGCGGACTCCGGTAGCAAGGGGACATAAATCGGATGTTGTGGCAGCAGCTCGGCAATAAAGGAACGACCCTTGATACCACAATACAATTCCGCCTGGGCATAATCGATATCGAAGAACAAGCGTCCAACCCCATCCCAGAATGGAGAATTGCCATGATCGTCACTCAGGCCCACCATCTCAGACACCACCGCATCACCAAATCGTTGCGGGTGGGCTGCAATCATCAGCAACCGCGCACGCGACAGTAGATCGGACCATTCCGTGTACTGATAAGGTTCATCGATATAAAACGACGTCAACAACGTGTTGCCAGTCAGATCGTGACAAAGCGACAACACATGAATCTTGCTATGCACACCCAGTTCACGCGAGGCATGGATCAGTGTCTCATTGCGATAGTTGTAGAACGGCTCTTGATAACCTGCCGATGCAACAATCCCGGACGTACCCACCAACTCACCAGTGCAGGTGTCTTCCAATACGAAGAAATAGCTCTCTTCACCATTGCCGTTAACTTCCGCCTCCATAGATTTGACCGAGGCTTCAATTTTGGCATACAGGCGTTCACGGTTATCCGGCAACGAAGTCACGCCGACCGGACTTTTGGCGGCGATTTTCTCGATTGCGGGTAGGTCAGCCAGACGACTAGGGCGAAAAACGAGCATGGCTCTCTCAACAGACAGGGCGGGCAGCGCACAGCGCTGCTCAGCCAGACAACAGAAATTTACTTGCCGACGACAGCCGCAACGGCACGTTCGAAACGGTTCAGACCCTCATCGATATCCGCATCCGGAATCACCAGCGATGGCGCAAAACGGATCACGTCGGGACCCGCTTGCAGGATCATGACACCTTCCTTGGCGCTAGCCGTCATGAACTCCTTGGCCTTGCCAGCGAAAGCAGGTACCAACGCAGCACCCACCAACAGGCCCATACCACGGATCTCAGTGAAGCAGCCATATTTCGCATTGATCTCATTCAAACGACTTCTGAAGCGTTCATGCTTGGCTTTCACTGCCGCCAGCGTTTCCGGCTTACTGATGATATCCAGCGCCGCTTCGGCCACAGCGCAACCCAGTGGGTTACCGCCGTAGGTGGAACCATGCGTGCCCACTGCCAAATACTTGGCAATCTCAGCAGTTGTCAGCATTGCACCAATCGGGAAACCGCCGCCCAGACCCTTAGCCGTGGTCAGGATATCCGGTGTGACTCCGAATTCCTCATAAGCATACAACGTGCCGATACGACCATTGCCGCTTTGCACCTCATCAAATACCAACAACGCGTTGTGTTTGTCACACAGAGCACGGGCGCCTTCAATGAAGGCCTTGGTCGCGGGTGTAATACCACCTTCACCTTGCACAGGCTCCATCACAACCGCGCAAGTCTTATCAGAAATGTGTTTGGCCAATGCACCTAGGTCGTTGAATGGCAGATGGACGATGCCACCTGGCTTGGGGCCAAAACCGTCGGAATACTTGGGCTGCCCACCAACAGAGACGGTAAAGAATGTCCGGCCATGGAAAGCATTGTCGAATGCAATGATTTCAACCTTTTCCGGACCGAATTTTTCGATTGCATAACGACGCGCCAGCTTGAATGCCGCTTCATTGGCCTCGCCGCCGGAGTTGCAGAAGAACACCTTGTCGGCGAAGGTTTTTTCGACCAGCTTACTGGCCAGACGCAAAGCCGGCTCGTTGGTCAACGAATTGGATACATGCCACAGTTTGTTGGCTTGCTCGGTCAGCGCGGCCACCAGGGCAGGATGTGCATGACCCAGGCTATTGACGGCGATACCGCCGGCAAAATCGACGTATTCCTTGCCTTCCTGATCCCATACCCGGGAGCCCTGGCCTCGTACCGGCACAAAAGCGGCGGGCGCATAGTTGGGAACCATTACACGATCAAAATCGGCGCGTTGAACCTGCTGAGTCATTTCCTGTTTCCTTATCCAAACGTTACGTTTGATGCTGGTCATTGTAGGCGACGCCTGCCAGGCATCATTTAATGCATGCGACAACTAATTACATCGGGCTGCCGAAAACCGGCTTTCAAGTTTCATCACCAACCGATGTAGACCGTCGCCCGGGCTGATGACGCAGGCGGTCTTCACGTGGTGTGGTACCAAAATGATTGCGATAGCTACTGGAAAAATGCGGCCCGGACGAAAAGCCACACGACAGGCCAATCTGAATGATCGATTTGCTGGTCTGTAACAATAACTGCCGAGCCCGCTGCAGCCGCAAATCCAGATAATACTGCGAAGGTACGCTGTTGAGGTGCTGCTTGAACAGGCGTTCCAGCTGCCGGCGCGAAACACAGACCCGATCGGCAATTTCATCGGTAGTCAATGGTTCCTCCAGATTACTCTCCATCAAGCTGACTGCCTTGACCAACTTTGGTTGCACACCAGAGCCCAATTGATTTTGCAATGGGATACGCTGACGCTCCTCACCGCTGCGCATCCGCTCATTCATCAAGCTTTCCGACACCGCGCCTGCCAGCTCGTTACCCGCCAACCGCGCGATGATGGCTAACGTCAGATCCAATGCAGCCATACCGCCACCGCAACTGAAGCGATTCCGATCCAGTTCGAACAGATTGCTGCTGATAGCGGTTTGTGGGAATTGTTCGAGATAATGTTCAGCCTGCTGCCAGTGCACGCTGACCTTGTAGCCATTCATCAACCCTGCCTGGGCCAGCCAGAATACGCCCCAGCCAATACCCACCAACATGGCGTCACGATTGAGCAGCTCAATTACCCGCCGTGCCGGACGCAATGCCCCTGTCAACACAAAAACCAGATCCGAGGCCAATTGTGGTTGTAATTGTGGCACCGTCAATGACAGACCCGCTTCATCCTTTACCGGCGCAACATCCAACGTGGCAAGCGAAATCTGAAAGATCTCCCTGCCGGCCAATCGATTGGCACCGATCAATGCCGCCCGCACCAAAGCCAGCTCATGCAGTGCATAACCAGACAACAGCAATAGCTGTACACGTCGAACCGGTACCTGATCGCTCAACTCAAACATGAATACATCACTTGAAATCTATGGCACTGTACCAACAGCGCCTGGATTCTCAATCTGGTCATTGGATAGCACACATTGCTGCCGATCCGGCAAAATACTGTGCAAGCATGCTGGAATGCAGACTGGCAAAGGCATGATATGGTTGTAACCTGGATAATTAAAGGCCGGCTATGTGCCGGCCGCCTGAACCTTATTTTAGACTGCCCGACAGAAATTGACGCAGCCGTTCACTCTGCGGTGACACCAACACTTGCTTGGGATCGCCTTGCTCTTCAATTCGACCTTGATGCAGGAAGATGACATGATTGGATACCTCACGGGCAAATGCCATCTCATGCGTAACCACCACCATGGTGCGACCTTCCTGGGCCAATTGTTGCATCACGCGCAATACTTCACCGACCAATTCCGGGTCCAGCGCTGAAGTTGGTTCGTCAAACAACATGACTTCCGGCTCCATCGCCAAGGCACGGGCAATGGCCACACGCTGTTGTTGCCCCCCCGACATGTGTGCAGGGTATTTGTCCTCGACCTGTTTCAGGCCAACCTTGTCCAGATACTTACGGGCTCGACTGATCGCTTCTTCCTTGCTGACACCCAACACGTGGATTGGCGCTTCAATGATGTTTTCCAACACCGTCATATGTGCCCAAAGGTTGAAGTGCTGGAACACCATTGCCAATCGTGACCGGGTACGCTGCAATTGCTTGGCATCCACCGCATTCAGCATGCCATCTTTCGCCTTCGCCAGCTTCAGCTCTTCCCCTGTAACCAGGATACGGCCGCTATGCGGGCGCTCCAACAGGTTGATACAACGCAGAAAGGTACTTTTTCCCGAACCACTCGAGCCAATAATGCTGATCACGTCGCCCGCACGTGCCGCCAGCGATACACCTTTCAGCACTTCATGGCTACCATAGCACTTGTGCAAGTCTTCCACCTGCAACTTGTATACCGCCACATCTGCCGCAACATGGTTTGCATCTGATTTAGCAGGCGAGGTGCCACCGGATTGTGCATCTATCGGCAAGCCCGACTTTTCCGCATTCAAAAACATGGTTGTCTCACTCCAGAAAACTTATGCGCTCAACAGATTACCTGTCTTGAACGGCACACTACCCGCCACTTTGGCCATGCACATGCCGGCCGTCGCGTAGCGGCGGTTCTCGCGGGCGTACAGCACACCCGCTGTATTGCTGGTCACGGTGGCTATGCGATCCAGTAATGGATCGATCACGTCGAACACCGCGTCTCCTTTGGCTACCACATCCCCGACCTGCTTGTGGAATGCCACAGCACCGGCAATCGGCGCAGTCAATGAATCCGACCCCGCCAATGGTGAGGCCGCATGCAACAAGGGCGGCAAGGCCGGCGCAGGTTCATCAACCACTCCGCGATGACACAGAAAGGCATACAAGCTGGCAGCATCTTGCGCTGCCAATTCATGCGTCACATCCTGCTCGCCACGTAGTTCGACCGTGACGGATAAGCACGCCATTTCAATTGGGAAGCGATCCCTGAAATAATCAGCCAATTTCCACCAAGTTTGCGCACAGGCTTCATCAAATGGCTGCCCCCCAGACTCTGTCGCCAGCAACGTGGCATGGGCACCCAAATAGCGTGCCAACGGCTCGCACTGTGCCCATAGTGGTGTGCCGGTATAAAGATGCAGCACCGCTTCCGTATCGCAATGCAAGTCAAGCACCACGTCAGCATCGAAGGCCAAAGACATCAAGGTATGACGCAACGATTCCAGCTCAGTCAACGGTTTGGCTTGCGCCAACACCTCTCGCATTGCCGCACGGATCACACTGGTATTGTGCTTGGCATCCTGCGTGAACGCCTCAGCCAGCTTCGCTTGAATCAGCGGCGCAAAATCGGTGTAGTAGCGGTTGAAATTTTCGCCAGTGGTGAATTCAAAACGCCCCATCTGGTCATGCAACAGGGATTGTGACAAGCCGATCGGATTGGCATAGGGCACCAAGACGATCTCGCCCTTGATTTTACCAGCCGCTTCAGCACGATCGAGCAAAGGCCGTAAATGATGCAATACCAGCATGCCCGGCAATTCATCCGCATGCAGGCTGGCCTGCAGGTAAATCTTCTCACCCATCCCTGATGCACCGTAATGCAGACTACGCAAACTGCGCTGGGTACCAATGCTGGGTGAAATCAGTAAATGATGTTGTATGTTCATATCGAATCCGCCTCCGGTAACTGCCAGCCGGAACAACGCCAATGCGCTGGAGCCCGCCACCCAAGGCGGGCCATGATCCCGGTCAGGCTTTGCGTGGCTGCATATGGGCCAGCCAGCGTCCTTCCGCTTTCTTGAACAACTTCACGATCAGAAAGGTAAAACACAAATAAATCACACCTGCCGCGATGAATGCTTCAAACGGCAGGTAGTACTGCGAATAGATCTTGCGCGCCGCACCAGTGATATCCATCAACGTCACGATGGATGCAAGCGACGTACCATGCAGCATCATGATCACCTCATTGCTGTAGGCCGGCAAGGCACGGCGTAAAGCCGATGGCAACAGAATCCGCCGGAACATCAGTGCGCGACTCATACCCATGGCCTTGGCTGCTTCCACTTCACCATGATGAGTAGCCTTGATAGCACCAACCAGCATCTCGGTGGTATAGGCACTGGTGTTAATGATGAAGGCCAGACAGGCGCAAAAGCTGGCGCTCTGCAAATACTCCCAAGCCCAACTGTCACGCACCAACTCAAATTGTGCCACGCCGTAATAGATCAAATACAACTGGACCAACATCGGTGTACCACGAATCACGTAGGTATATAGCCACACTACCCCACCGGCCCACTTGCTGGCCACACGCAGCACAGCCAGCGGCACTGACAACAACAATCCAAACAACAGCGACAAAACCAACAGCTGCAAGGTCGTTAGAATGCCACTGCCGTAAAGACCAATATTGGCCCAGATCACGTCAAATTGCATCACAACTCCCCGGTCCGCACACCAGCCGAATACCGTTTTTCCACCCAACGCAGGACCAGGATGGAAACCGTGGTAAACAACAGATACATTCCTGCCACAAACAGGAAGAAAGTAAACGGTTGCTGGGTAGCCTTACCAGCAGCATCGGCGCGCTTCATCATATCCTGCAGACCAATGACCGATACCAGTGCCGTAGTCTTCAGTAGAACCAGCCAGTTGTTGGAGAAGCTGGGGATCGCAAAGCGGATCATCTGTGGCACCACGATACGGAAAAACACCCGACTGCGGCTCATACCAAAAGCCACACCGGCTTCCGACTGCCCCTTGGGTACTGCCATGATGGCTCCACGAAAGGTTTCCGACAGATATGCCCCAAAAATGAATCCTATGGTCAACATACCCGCAAGAAATGGATCAACGTCGACAAAATCCAACGCATAGTCCGAGCCCCGCTCAACCATCCAATCATTGAAGTAGGTCACAAGGTCATTGATGATGATCTGTCCGCCAAAGAACAGCAGTAACATCAACACCAGATCAGGTACACCACGAATTAATGTGGAATAGGCCTCGCCCCACCAAGCGATGAAACGATTAGATGCCAGCTTGGCTGCTGCGCCGATCAAACCAAGAATGGTAGCGACGATCAACGAACCGAAAGCAATTTTCAGTGTGACCCACGCACCGTCGAGAATGCTGGGGAGGTATTCGCCAAGCATGTTCTGACGCTCCTGCCAAAAAGACGCACAGGCCCGAACCAACCGGCCCGTGCGACACTCAAGGAGACAAATATCGAAAACAGCAATTCCACACATGGCAATCGCCGTTGACGAGACGATATCCGATCACGGCATCGGGGGGCACATGTCCACCCGTCACCACTGATCAGGCGCTATTTGCCATAAACGTCGAAATCGAAGTACTTGCCTTGAACCTGCTTGTAGACACCATTACTTCGAATGGCCTTGATGGCTGCCGTGAATTGGTCACGCAGATCGGCATCCGCCTTGCGTACGGCAACCGCCGCGCCAAAGCCGATGTATTTCGGATCATCCAGTACCGGTCCGACAAAACCATAATCCTTGCCAGCTGGTGTATCCATGAAATCGACCTTACCTACTACGCTATCCACCAGGGTGGTATCGATGCGGCCCGATTTCAGGTCCAGAAACACCTCGTTCTGCGAGCCGTAGGGAACAACTTGTGCACCTGCACGGCCATAGATATCGGCTGCATATTGCTCTTGAGTGGAGCCACGCAATACGCCGATCTTTTTACCCTTCATGCTTTCCGGTGTACCGGCCAGTTTTTTGTCGTTCTTGGCGATCAAACGGGAGGGGGTGTGATAATACTTCTCGGAGAACTCCACCGCGCGCTTGCGTTCTTCGGTGATCGACATGGAGGAAATGATGGCGTCGAATTTGCGGGCGTTCAACGCAGGGATGATGCCATCCCAGTCTTGCTCGACAAAGGTACACTTGGCCTTCATCTGTGCACACAGGGCATTGGCGATATCAACATCGAAACCGGCCAACTTACCATCGGGGGTCTTGTAGGTGAAGGGCTTGTAAGCCGCTTCCAGACCAATACGGATGGTTTTCCATTCTTTTGCCTGGGCGGTCGCCGCCAAAGCAGACATGAGTAGCGCAGCAATGAGCGCACGTTTCTGCATATTGTACTCCTCGTATCAAACCGGCCAGCATACCACAAGCCGCATCCATCCTTCACCCCACCGCTTTATTGGTTATGGATTACGCGATGAGTCGAAAAGATTGTAACCACCCGACTGATCGACACATTTCTTGAAAGCGACATGTTGTTATATCGCCATATGACCGATTACACAGTATCAACCGAACCACCGAAACATGCGAAAATGATTGGTTCCATGTGCAGGCATCCAAGCGTCGAGCCAATGTACAAAGCTGTCGCATTAGGGAAATCCGCTAGATCAGCGTTTCGTTAGAATGCGCCAGAATAAAAAAAGGCATGACACTTGAGTGATAGTCGTATTTAGCTATGCTGAAATGTTCGCCGGCGCCAGTGGCTGCCCCAAAACCGTTGAATGGCTTGATCACAAGTCAAGTCACTGCAGCGGCTTTGGGACAGCTTCTGAGGAGGAGACCCCCACATGCAAAGCGATATCGTCGCAACCAAGCTACTCGACCAGATTTGTGCTGCCGGTAATGGCAATGCTGCCCCCGGACTGACGAGTTTTCTCGAACAGTACTACCGCCTTGTCGCCACTGAAGACCTGGAAAGCCGTGAAGCGCTTGACTGGTATGGTGCAGCGCTGGCGCATTACCAGTTCGGCGCCAAGCGCCCGGCAGGTGAGCTGAAGCTGCGCGTCTACAACCCCAGCTTCAACGAAGACAATTGGCAGACCTCTCATACCGTCGTCGAAATCATCAATGACGATATGCCATTTCTGGTGGACACCGTCAGTCTGACTTTGCAACGCCTGGGCCTCAACATCCATCTGATCATCCATCCAATTTTTGATGTGAACCGCGATGGTAAAGGTCAGTTGAGCGGTTTCGATGCGGCAGATACGCGTGCCGAATCCTGGATGCATGTCGAGATCGACCGCATCAGCGGGCGTGGTCAGCTGGAAGAGATCCATGCCGCACTGGAAACCGCATTGACCCAGCTGCGTGCCTGCGTTGAAGACTGGCCTACCATGGCAACCAGGTTGGAAGCCGTGGTTGACAGCCTACCCAAAGGCAATAGCGAAGCCGCACAGGCTGCCGATTACCTGACTTGGTTGCGGGACGAACATTTTGTATTCCTGGGCTTCCGTGAATACGAGCTGACCAGTGATGACAAGGGTCCACAACTGAAGATCGTCAACGAATCCGGCCTGGGTATGTTGCGCGAGGCAGGCGAAAAGACCCTCTCGGCCAGCTTCAAGGCATTGCCGCTTGAGCTGCGGGATCCGAAGCACCCGCGTGCCAAGCAGTTGATGGTGCTGACCAAGTCCAACTCCCGTTCTACCGTGCATCGCTCCGGCTATCTGGATGTGATTGCCCTCCGCCGCTTTGACGCTGCCGGCAACGCCGTGGGTGAATACCGATTCCTTGGTCTGTATACGGCTGCTGCATACAATACGCCACCACATCAGATTCCATTGCTGTCCGACAAGATTGACGCCGTGATGAAGATGAGTGGCTTGCTGCCGAACAGCCACAAGGCTAAAGCCCTGCTGAACGTACTGGAAACCTACCCACGCGACGAATTGATCGAAGCCAGCGAGGAAACACTGTTCCAGATCGCACTAGGCGTGGTCAACCTACAGGAACGTTCACGTGTACGCGTGTTCATTCGCGAAGACATTTTCCGTCGTTATGTATCCGCACTGGTTTATCTGCCACGCGATACCTACAACACGGATGTCCGTATCAAGATGCAGCAGATTCTGCTGAATGCCTTTAATGGCGTCAGTGCAGAATTCAACGTCATGCTGTCAGAAGCTGCGCTGGCACGCATTCACTTCATCGTTCGCATTCCGACGGGTGCGCAGCTTAACTACGATGCAGCAGATGTAGAAGCTCAAATTGTTGCCGCTTCCCGCCGCTGGGCTGACGATCTGCGCGACAACCTTTTGCAACACGCAGGTGAAGAGCGTGGCAATGCCCTGCTTCGCCGTTACCAGAACAGTTTCCCGGCCGCTTATCTGGCTGATTTCAATGCCCGCAATGCTGTCGTTGATATCGACCGTATCGAGTCCTGCCTGGCAGGTCATCCGCTGGAGCTGGCCCTGTCAGCACCGAACCCATCCGATACCAGCCTGATCCGACTGAAACTGTATCGCTCTCAACCCATAGAGCTCTCGGATAGTTTGCCACTGCTGGAAAACCTGGGCGTGCGCGTGACCGATGAGCGCCCTTACAAACTGCTGCTGGATGACGGACGCACGGTATCAATCACCGACATCGGTCTGCGCATGCCGCAAACCGGCCTGTTACATGACAGCGATGCGCGCCGCGCGTTCCAACATGCTTTTGCTGCGACCTTCACAGGTTTGGCAGAAAACGACCCGTTCAACCGCCTGGTTCTGCTGGCCGGTTTGCAATGGCGCGAAGTAGTTGTGCTGCGTGCTTACTCCAAGTATTTGCGCCAAATCGGTTTCAATTACACCATCGAAACGCTGGCTGACACGCTAGCACGCCATGCAGATCTGGCGAAGCGTCTGGCCGGCTTGTTCAATGCCATGTTTGAACCAGCACAGACTGGCAAACATGATATCGACACACAGTTTGTCGAGCTGAAGGATGCGCTGCAGAAGGTCGACAGTGTGGATGACGAACGCATCCTGTCTGGCCTGTTCAATGTGATCAAAGCCACCCTACGTACCAATTTCTTCCAGCCTGCTGTCGATGGCCAGCAAAAGCCTTACATTTCATTCAAGCTGTCCCCGCGTGACATCCCGAACATGCCGCAGCCGGTGCCCATGTTTGAAATCTGGGTTTATTCACCACGTGTCGAAGGTGTCCACTTGCGTGGTGGCAAAGTGGCCCGTGGTGGTCTGCGTTGGTCGGATCGCAAGGAAGACTTCCGTACCGAAGTACTGGGCCTGGTGAAAGCGCAGATGGTGAAAAACACCGTCATCGTGCCGGTTGGCTCAAAAGGTGGTTTTGTCTGCAAGCAGATGGTGCCAGGCATGGATCGCGATGCAGTTCAGGTGGAAGGCGTGGAATGCTACAAGACCTTTATCCGTGGCCTGCTGGATGTCACCGACAACCTGAAGGAAGGTAAAGTCGTACCGCCGTTGAACGTGGTGCGCCGCGATCAGGACGACCCCTATCTGGTGGTGGCAGCTGACAAAGGTACCGCCACCTTCTCCGACATTGCCAACAGCGTGTCGCAGGAATATGGCTTCTGGCTGGACGATGCCTTTGCATCCGGTGGCTCCGCAGGATATGACCACAAGAAGATGGGCATTACCGCCCGTGGCGCGTGGGAATCGGTCAAGCGCCAGTTCCGTGAAATGGGCGTGGATACCCAGCAAGAAGTGTTCACTGTAGCCGGTATTGGCGATATGGCAGGTGACGTGTTCGGTAACGGCATGTTGAACAGCCCGTTCATCAAATTGGTGGCAGCCTTCAACCATATGCACATCTTCCTGGATCCAAATCCGGATGTCGCGCTCAGTTTCAAGGAGCGCCAGCGTATGTTCGTGCTGCCCCGTTCCAGCTGGGAAGACTACAACAGGGACGTGATTTCGGAAGGTGGTGGCATCTTCTCCCGTTCCGCCAAGACCATTCCGCTGTCACCACAAGTGAAGGCCATGCTGCAGGTTGAAGTTGACACCATGACGCCGGCCGAACTGATGAATGCCATCCTCAAGGCACCAGTTGACCTGCTGTATAACGGTGGCATCGGTACCTATGTGAAATGCAGTACCCAGACCCATGCAGAAGCCGCCGACCGCGCCAATGATCCGATTCGCGTCAACGGTGGTGAGTTACGCTGCAAGATGGTGGGTGAAGGCGGTAACCTGGGTTGCACACAGCTAGGTCGTGTTGAGTATGCCTTGAATGGCGGTCGTATCTACACCGATGCGATCGACAATTCTGGTGGCGTGGATTGCTCTGATCATGAAGTCAACATCAAGATTCTGCTGACCGGGTTGATGCAAGCGGGCGACATGACCCTGAAACAACGTAATCAGCTGCTGGCAGAAATGACCGATGAAGTTGGGCAACTGGTACTGCGTAACAACTATCTGCAGACTCAGGCGATCAGCCTGGAAGCAGAACAGTCAATGTCGCTGTTGCCCGCCCATATCCGATTGATGCACAACCTGGAAAAGGCTGGTAAGTTATCCCGTCGCCTGGAGTACCTACCGAACGACGATATCCTGGCAGAACGACGCGCCAAGGGTCAGGGCATTACCAAGCCGGAGCTGGCTGTATTACTGGCCTACTCGAAGATCGATCTGTATCAGGACCTGCTGGCCAGCACGTTGCCAGACGCCCAAGGTATGGATCAGTTGCTGTTCGAATACTTCCCGAAAGTATTGGGCGAACGCTTCCCTGATGCAATGAAGAGCCACGCGCTGAAACGCGAAATCATCGCCAACCACGTGATCAACGAAACCGTCAACCGCATGGGTTGTACATTTGTTGTCCGCCTGCGTGAAGAGACTGATGCCAGCAGCGCCGACATCGTTCTGGCTTGGCGTGACGCCTGCCGCCTGCTGAATGCGGAGCGCTTCTGGCAGGATATTGAAGCACTGGATGGCAAGGCCACGGCCAGTGCACAACATGCACTACATCTGGAGCTGCGCAAGCAACTCGAACGTCTGACCCGCTGGGTGTTGCGTGAGCGCATGGGCAATCCGAACCTGAGCAGCACACTGGAAACCATCCGTATCGACTTCCAGGCAGCATTGGCTCAAGCATCGCAATGGCTGGGTTATCGTGACGATCTGAGCAAACTGGTACACGGCTTCGAACAAAACGGTATTCCGTCCGATCTGGCCAAGCGTCTGGGTTACTTGGATGCAGTGGTTGCGTTACTGGATGTTGTACTGCTGGCCAAGCAGGCTGGCAGCAGTGTCGATGAGGTCGCCGTCAGCTACTTCCGTATTGACGAGCTATTATCCCTGACATGGTTGCGAGCCAATATTGACGCCTTGCCGCGTGAATCACGTTGGCAAACCCTAGCCCGTATGTCATTGCGCGATGAACTGTACCGAGAGCAACGAGCCTTGGTCGAGCGCGTGTTGAAGCTGGGCAATGTCGATAACTGGCTGACCGCCAAGCAGGAAGGCATCAATGGTGCCCGTGCCCTGCTCGGTGAGTTGATGAGCGAGAAGCGTACCGACATCACCATGCTGTCAGCAGCATTACGTGAACTACGTATCCGCTTCGCGTAAGCTGGTTTCTCTTCTCCAATCAAAGCGGGCCTTGGCCCGCTTTGTCATTACTGCGATAAATATGGCGCCGCCAAGTGATCAAATGCCAGCTGCTGCTCGGCACTGAGCAACGGCGATACCAGTGACATCGCCTGAAACACACCATTTGCCATCACATCGCTTCCCAAGTCTTGGCGCGGATGCCGGACATACTCAAACGACAACCACTGACTCGCGATCACCATCATATTGACCGCCATGGTCTGGATTTGATGGCGGGTTGCCCTCAATTCTCCTCGCATTGCCAGCGAACTCAGAATACCGGCCACCGACCGGGCCTGTAGGCCGATAACCTGCTTGAAGCGGCTGGCTACGCCAGGATACCGGGACACCACATTTACCGGGTCACGGTACAGAAACCGGAATTTCCAGGCCAATTGAAACAGCAAATGCAGGTATAACCACAGATCTTCCAACGTAGCAGCTCGCCCTTCCTCTAACACCAATTCCTCATGTACTTCATGACGAAACAACTCGAACAAGGCTTCGACAATCGCCTCTTTGTTTTTGAAATGGTAGTAAAGGTTACCCGGGCTGATACTCAATAGTTCACCAATCTCAGTGGCAGTGACATTGGATTCCCCAACTGCATTGAAACGCGACAGACTCAGCTCAAGAATCCGCTCCTTGGTACGACGTTTGGGTTTGGCTTCCATAGTCACCACTCACCATGCGACCGACACGACATCATGTACGCCACATGCCCTTCGCCGCCATACCATTTATAGAGGTTTGCTTCCATGCCGATCCACATACATACTTAAAATCAAGCCATTGCCATAAATCCATGCCGCCATGTCTGACCACCTGCATCCTGCTGGTTTTTGCGCGATCATGCTGATCTTGCTGGCATACCCGGCCCGTGCCGACATATCAATGCAAGATGTCAGAATCTATACAGCCAACGATCCACCTTATGTGGTGGTGGACAAACAAGGTCAGCTGATAGGCGGCACCACCGTTGACAAAATGCTGCAGGTTCTGGAGGAGCTGCAACTATCACCGGACATCATTCAAAGTGTGCCCTGGTCTAGAGCATTAAAGGAGGCACGCAACAATCCAGGCGTCATGATCTTCCCAATGGCCAAAACCGTGGAACGTCTAAAATATTTCGACTTCACTTTCAAAATCATTGATTCCTACGTGTATTTCTACAAACTGAAGCATCGAGAAGATATACAGTTGAATCAATTGGAAGATGCACGCAAGTACTCTATTTGCGTGGTATCCAACGACTACCGTCAAGAATACCTGGAAGCCGAAGGCTTTACCCGCCTTGATTTCGCGACAGACAGTACACTCAATGTCAAAAAGTTCATCCATGGGCGCTGCGATCTGATTATATCGACTGAAATTGGACTAGCATCCAAACTGAAATCGCTGGATCAGGATGGAACGATTGTCAAACGGCTGCTGCTGTTGGATAAGCTGGATAGTGCGCTATACGCCGCCTTCAATAAAACAACACCACCCGAAATCATTGAACTGTTCCGTCGAGCAGCCCGAGAGAAGTAATACTGTCGCAACCTTCCGGCCAAAAAAAGCCCGCCATAGGCGGGCGCGAGGAAGGGGTGTACTGCTTCTTCATCAATCGACAACAGGGTCTAACACCGTACAACTCATCATATTGCTGCAGAGCCCTTCAAGCGACTTACTGCACGGCAACTTCCAGCTCAGTCGCTGTCAACGTCGTGTCCTTGACACTTTCCTTCGACTCAATCGAAGCCTTCTTTACCACACCGGCCGCCTTCTTTTCGGCAGCAATCGCCTTTTCCAGCAATTTGGTCAGCTCTTCCACACGAGCAGTCAGCTCGGCTACTTCCTTACGGCTGGGTACCCCCAAGCGGGAGACCACACCTGCAACGCGATCCTGAAACACCTGCTCCAACTTGTCCCAGGTCTCGGTGGCTTTGGACGTACCTTTAGATACCTGCTTGCCAACCGCCTTCTGAGTCTTGGCTTGCAGGGCTTCGCCCTCCTTCACCAGCTCTTCAAAGACCTTGTTGCCCGTAGATTGTGCCTTGGCAAAAGCACCCAAACCGGCCAACCAGATTTGCTGCGCGGAATCCCGCGTACCTTTCACCAACTCGTTCTCTGTGACGTTGGAAGCAATGGATTTCAATTGTTTAACCACAGCCATGACAGACTCCTCTCTGATCTTCGTTTTCACCTTGACGCCACGTTCGCTGCAACGTCTTCCTGACATCTTGATGACAGTCTAGGGAAAAAAATTAGAGGGGGCACACTAATCACCGCGTCAGAACTTGATCTGAATCAAACAGACTGGCGTGTCTCCACGGCCATCAATATTTACCAAGACCAGGTTTCCCACATCATGGCAACAAAGCCGGCAGGACTATCTGCCCGGCATCCATCTGCTCAAACGGCTTGCCCACCTGATCCAGTAGCAGTTCACGAAATGCTCGCATGGCAGCAGTCATCACAACATCGTTTCGATAGATCAACAACGTGGGGGCGCGAGAAAATGTGGCTGGCAGGTGATGAACACAAATCGAATCGCGTAGTCGATGCTGCTTGACCAGCGATAGGGGCATCATCGAAATGCCCATCCCTGCTGCCACACAGCCCATGATGGCGTCAAACGAACCGAAATCCATGCTACGGCGTGGACTCGCCCCGATGTGATCCAACCACCGTTCTAGATAGCTGCGATACATGCATCCCTGGCGGAAGACCAATACAGCGGTCTCGCTCATTTGTGCACTATTTGGCAACGCACCATAGACTGGGCTGGTGATCAATACCAGCTCCTCGTCAAACACTACCTCTTGAGTCAAATCCGGATGCGACAACGGCGCTGCCACCAAAGCGGCAGGTAACTTCTTCGCCAACACAGCACCCATCAACTCACGCGTGGTGCCTGTCTCCAGGTTCAATTCCACATCAGGAAACCGGGCATGATATTGCGGCAACACTTTAGGCAAGCGCGAGGCAGCTGTCGTCTCCATGGTACCGAGTGTCAGCGAACCTCGTGGCGTACCTGTATCGGTCACTGCCGCACGAGCCTCGTCAGTCATTCGAATGATGCGGTCAGCGTATTGCAGCAAGACTTCTCCAGCTGGCGTAATCTGCATTCTACGGTTACGACGATAGAACAGCGCCACGCCCAATTCATCTTCCAGTTGCTTGATCCGTGCCGTCACATTGGATTGCACATAGTGCAACTTTTCTGCGGCACGGGTGACTCCCCCCTCTTCGGCCACGGTTCGAAAGATTTTCAAACTGACCACGTCCATTATCCATCTCCATTTATGATGATTTTAATCATTATTATTCGTTTTTCATGATAATGAAATCGAGCTATGCTGAATCGACATTCTTTGAATCACAACGACAATGTCTCATTCTCAACCCTCTCTTTCCCGCATCTTGCTTGGTGGCATTGCCGCAGTAATGATCGTCCATGGCATCGGGCGCTTCGCCTATACACCGCTTTTGCCCTTGATGGTAGAAGATGGCCTGAGCTTGCAGCAGGCTGGCTGGATCGCCTCAAGCAATTATGTCGGCTATCTGATCGGCGCATTGTTTACCGTGTTTTATCACGGTCAGCGCGAGCCTTGGCTGCGTGGCGCTCTGCTGGTAAACCTATTGACGACTTTTGCCATGCCACTGACACAACAGTGGGAAAGCTGGGCAATCTTGCGGCTGCTGTCGGGTATTAGCAATGGTCTTGTGTTTGTCTATGCCTCTGCCTTTGTCTTCGGGCATATGGCGAAAGCTGGCCGGGTTGCGCTGAGCGGCTTGCTCTATGCCGGCGTAGGAGCAGGGATTGTGCTATCCGGCCTGGTCATCAGTGTATTGCCACTGTTACAAGGCAATTGGCAACTTGGCTGGTGGCTATCTGGAGTGGCATGCTGCCTGGTACTTTGGCCAGCATGGCAATTGCACGAACCCAATACCCCATCCAGCGCTCACAACCAACCTCACCCGCGTGCCGGCACCAATCTGATCTGGGTTGCGATGGGCTATGGCTGTGCTGGGCTTGGATATATTGTGAGCGCCACATTTTTGCCCGCCATTATCCGTGCCACACCAGGGTTGGAACACGTCGCAGCACTTAGCTGGATCATTGTCGGTATTGCTGCAATTCCCTCCAGCGTTTGCTGGAGTTGGCTGATGCAGCGGATTGGCGAATTGCGTGCCCTGCTTCTGGCCTATGCATTGCAGGCAATAGGCGTCATCGCACCGGTATGGATAGGTGGCTTGGCTGGTGCCCTGCTCAGTGCCATGTTACTAGGTGGTACCTTTCTTGGCATCGTGGTCATGGCTATGGCAATGGCCCGCCGTCACGACCCTCATGGTGGCAGCCGTACGGTTGGGTTGTTAACCTCCATCTACGGTCTCGCCCAAATCATTGGCCCACTGATTACCGCGAGCCTGACCAACCGCCCCGATGGAATGGAGCTGTCACTGATCATCGCCGCACTCAGTCTGGGCGCAGGCGCCTTACTGCTGATCAAAGCCGAATTTAATCAAGCGAAGCAACGCCTGTTTACCCGGCAACTTTCTTGACCTATTTGCCCAATTTTGTGGCAACTGCCAATCAATCACTACAGGAGTCATCCATGCCTTATGTCAATATCAAAATCACCCGTGAAGGCACCACGCCCGAACAGAAGGCAGCACTGATCAAAGGTGTCACCCAACTGCTGGTTGATGTGCTGGACAAGAACCCGAACACCACGGTAGTGGTGATTGACGAAGTGGGCACAGATAATTGGGGAATCGGCGGGGAAAGCGTGACCGTACGGCGCAGAAGCGGGTGCTGATCCGCTGCTGACCGGATAGGCAGATGAATTTCGGGGCCTGCCCGGCCCCCTACTCCATCCATTTAGAATTTGGTTTTCGATATCACTTTCCCACGCCTGAAATTGTTCGAGCAATCGTAGGTAACACTGGTGGCATGCAGGCCTTGCTGATCAACCTGAAGGCGAATCTCGGTTTCCTGCTCCCCACCATGATCCCCACAAGGATATTGCACCAAGGCTACCTGTCCATTGCTTTCGCGCAATTTCTCCCAATCTGAGCGCCGTTCAAACACCAGAGGCTGATCGGGATGTGCCACCGTGCCGAATGCGTGCAATTGATTGCGTTTCGAACTGACACCAACAGCGACTGCCTGGGTATGGCCACAGGGTTCAGCACCAATCTGAAGCACGAACTCGGTTGCCTGACCATTGTGGTCATAGTCTCCCATGTTCATGACACCAACTGGCGGGCGGTTCTTCACCTGTTTCTCGATACGTCCAATATCCTCAACATCACGGTCACCTTTCATCACCGGCCATCTCGGTAACATGGATTCCCCTTCTGTACCGGCACCCTCCGAGAATAGAAAGCCCAGCGGCAGCCGCTCTTCTGCCTGCCCATGACGCAAGCGTACCAAATCAAGCTTGCCGGATTGTCCAAACGCATAGCCATGGCAAGGACACGTCTGCCACGTATCGACACTATCAGTCGAACAATAAGGCTTGGGCGATTGCCGCCACTGCAGTTGCCAGATTTCAGCCCCCCCATCGACCATGACCACGCGTTGTTCACGCAGTACAACCGATGCCCACTTTCCAGACTGCTTTGGCCTGGCATACTTCCCAGCTTCCTCCATGACATACAACTCACCGGTATTACCATCGATACGCCAGTCACCTAGCCATTTATCCATTTCACGACACCCACTTGCCCACAACGCCACGGCATAGCCCATGTTCTTCAACCTCATGTTCCTGATCTGCAGGCAATTAGGCTGCACGGGGTAATAGCGTTGTGTGACAACCCATTGCTTGAGTAAGAGTTGCGCTTCATTTTGATCAATGCGCACATCCTCAGCTTTAACGATCGAAGAGACAAACAAGCTGCCAATGAACAAACCAACACGGAAAAGACATATGGACATGGGAAATAATCAAAAAAGTTAAAAAGCCCAAACAGAATAGGCAGTCACATCTAACAAGCCGACCGAAGTCAACCCACAACAGACTTTTCTCAAGCTGACGGTGTTACAGCCCGGTAAGCATGAAAAAACCGCCAGCGAGATATCACTGGCGGTTTTCGACACATCATTACCCGATGAAAAAAGGCGCCGGGACTAACCCAGCCACTTACGGGCATTCCGGAACATGCGCATCCAGCCGGAATCCTCCCGCCACTCACTCGGGTACCAAGAACATTGCACCGCGCGATGCGCACGCTCAGGGTGTGGCATCATGATGGTGAAGCGGCCATCAGGCGTCGTGACCCCCGTAATACCTTTCGGAGAGCCGTTCGGATTAAGTGGATACACCTCGGTCGGCTTGCCTTTGTGGTCAATGAAGCGCAAAGCAACATTCACCTGTTTTTGCGCACTGGCGCTGGCAAACTCAGCCAAACCTTCACCATGTGAGACCACGATCGGCATTTTGCTACCCGCCATGCCCTGCAAGAACAGCGACGGACTTTCCTGCACTTCCACCATGACAAAGCGAGCTTCAAACTGCTCTGACAGATTGCGACCAAAGTGCGGCCAATACTCAGCACCAGGAATGATTTCCTTGAGGTTGCTCATCATCTGGCAACCATTGCACACGCCCAACGCAAAGGTATCACCACGCTGGAAGAAGGCTTCGAACTGTTCGCGGGCACGACCATTGAACAGGATGGATTTGGCCCAGCCTTCGCCCGCCCCCAATACATCACCGTAAGAGAAACCACCACACGCCGCAAAGCCAGCAAATTCGCTCAATGCAACGCGGCCAGTGATGATGTCACTCATGTGCACATCAAACGCATCGAAACCAGCCTTGGTAAAAGCGGCGGCCATTTCAGCCTGACTGTTGACACCTTGCTCACGCAAAACAGCAATACGCGGCTTGGCACCGGTTGCGATGAATGGCGCGGCAATATTTTCGCTTGGATCATATGTCAGCTCGGCAAACAGGCCGCGGTCGTGCTTATCCTGAATCCGGTCATATTCGCTTTCAGCGCAGGCCGGGTTGTCACGCAGCATCTGCATCTGGTAACTGGTTTCCGACCAGGCACGCTGCAGACTGGTACGTGTTTCATGGAATACGGTCTTGTTGTTGCGCTTGATTTTCAGCTTGTCATCCGACGACAGCGAACCGATCACATACAGCTCACTGCGGATACCAGCACTGAAGAACGCAGCCATGACAGCGGACGTATCGCTGCGGCGACATTGAATGACCGCGCCCAACTCTTCGTTGAACAACACACCCATGATGCGACCATTTTCAGCACGCAGCACGTCTTCCGGGGTCATTTCACCGTATTCGCGCTCACTGCGACGACGTTCGAAACACAATTCATCGATTTCAATGTTCAAGCCGACATGGCTGGCGAACATCATTTCACACAATGTCACGAACAGGCCGCCATCGCCACGGTCATGGTAAGCCAGCAGTTTGTCTTCGCGATTCAACTTCTGGATCACATTGAAGAATGCCATCAGTCGTTGCGAACTGACCACGTCAGGGTTGAAGTTACCGATCTGCTTGTAAACCTGTGCTAGCGCGGAACCACCCAAACGGCACTTGCCTGCACCCAGATCGATCAGAATCAGATCAGTATCGCCTGCATCGGTACGCAGCACAGGGGTCAAGGTCCGACGGACATCTTGTACTGGTGCGAATGCAGACACCACCAAACTCAGCGGTGCTGTCACCGACTTCTGTTGATTACCTTCCTGCCAGACCGTCTTCATTGACAATGAATCCTTGCCGACCGGAATACTGATGCCCAATTCCTTCGACAGATTCATCACAGCTTCTACCGTGTCATACAGGTTTGCGTCTTCACCTGGATGGCCTGCTGGGGCCATCCAGTTGGCAGACAACTTGATATCGCCAATTTCTTCAATACTGGACGCTGCAATATTGGTAATCGCCTCACCAATTGACATGCGGCCAGCTGCTGGACCGGAGATCAATGCCAACGGTGTGCGCTCGCCCATCGCCATGGCTTCACCACGATAAGTATCGAAACCCATTGTGGTCACCGCCACGTTGGATACGGGCACTTGCCAAGGGCCAACCATCTGGTCACGGGCAGTCATACCACCCACGGTACGGTCACCAATCGTGATCAGGAAGGTCTTGTCCGCCACGGCTGGCAGGCGCAATACGCGATAGGCTGCCTCATCCAGACACAAGGTGGAAGAGTCGAAGCGTGGTAGGTCCAATGTGCGGTGCATTACATCACGTGTCATGCGTGGCGGCTTGCCAAGCAGCACTTGCATATCCATATCAACCGGTTTGGACTGATCATGGGCATCCGATACGGTCAGATGCTGCTCAGTCGTCGCATGGCCCAGCACAGCAAATGGGCAACGCTCTCGTTCACAAATCGACTTGAACAACGACAGATCCGCCTCATTGATCGCCAGCATGTAGCGTTCTTGCGACTCATTGCACCAAATCTCTTTCGGTGACATGCCTTTTTCTTCGACCTTGATATCGCGCAGATTGACCCACGCGCCACGATCGGAACCATGCACCAGCTCCGGCAATGCGTTGGATAAACCACCAGCACCCACATCATGAATCGACAGGATCGGATTCTTGTCGCCGAGCTGCCAGCAACGGTCAATGACTTCCTGTGCACGACGCTGAATTTCCGGATTACCACGCTGTACCGAGTCAAAATCCAGATCTGCAGCATTGGCCCCCGTATCCATCGATGACGCAGCCCCGCCCCCCAATCCGATCAGCAGGCCAGGCCCACCCAATTGGATGATCAAGGCACCTGCCGGCAAATCATGCTTGCCGATATGATCGGCATCGATATTACCCAAGCCACCCGCGATCATGATCGGTTTGTGATAACCACGCATTTCGCCGGCAATCATTTCTTCATAAGTACGGAAATAACCCGTCAGGTTTGGACGCCCGAATTCATTATTGAACGCCGCCCCTCCGATCGGGCCATCCAGCATAATCTGCAATGGGCTGGCGATACGGTCGGGACGACCATACTGACCGTGCGAACCATCCTTGCCAGAATATTCTTCCCAAGGCTGCCCAAAGCCTGGGATGTTCAAATTGGACACGGTGAAACCTGTCAAACCGGCCTTGGGCTTCGAGCCACGTCCCGTCGCACCCTCATCACGAATCTCCCCCCCAGCACCAGTCGATGCGCCAGGGAACGGAGAAATCGCTGTCGGGTGATTATGGGTTTCCACCTTCATCAGGATATGGGTCGGACGATTGTGCCATTCCCATTTGCCATTCACCGAGTTGGGCTGCAGGCGATTGATGGTGGTACCCTCAATGACGGAAGAGTTGTCCGAATAAGCCACCACAGTACCTTCCGGGTGCGCCTTGTGGGTTTCGCGAATCATGCCGAACAGCGACAGCGGTTTTGCTTCGCCATCGATAATGAAATCAGCATTGAAGATCTTGTGACGACAATGTTCCGAATTGGCTTGCGCAAACATCATCAACTCGACATCGGTCGGGTTGCGCTTGATCCGCTGGAAATTCTCGACCAGATACTCGACTTCATCAGGGCTCAATGCCAGCCCCCAGTCCTTGTTGGCCTCGTCCAGCGCATTCTTGCCGCCAGCGAGCAGATCGACAGTTTCCAACGGTTTGCTGTCAATATGACGGAACAGCTTGCCTGCAGATTCCACCGACTCGAACACCATTTCCGTCATGCGGTCATGAATCAGCGGAGCCAGTGCTCGGCGGTCGTTATCCGACATCCTGCCGCCAGATTTGGTGATATAGATGGCCATACCACGCTCAACACGACGGACAGCACCAATGCCAGCATTGTGGACAATATCAGTGGCCTTGGAAGACCAGGGTGATATCGTGCCGATACGCGGCGTCACCAGCACCATCTCGCCAACGGTTGCGGCATCGATAGCGGGTGAACCGTATTCGAGCAGTTTTCCGAGGGTCGCCAGCTCCTCCGGCGTCAAGTCACGATCTACTTCCACAAAATGCCAGAATTCGGCGTAGACGTGTTCGGCATTAATGCCGACCTGAGTCAGCCCTTGGCGTAATTTATTCAGTCGAAATGCAGACAGCGCAGCGCCGCCGCGCAGTTTGAGGATGTCAGACATGCGATTCTCGAAAAAACGGGGTGTGTTCGAAAAGACCTCGCATAATACCGCAAAAGGCCATCATTTTCGAGGCGAACATCGGCCGGACCATACCTTCTCCCTTGCTCCACAATCAATTGATTGCTATTGGCAAACATCCATGTCGATACATTCCATGACAAATGAAGGCGTTTGATCGGCATCAATCCTGCTCGCCAAGCCTTTCTGTGCCATGTCCGCAACTGTTAAACTGACCAAAACGGCCACGAAAGTTTAAGCATGGACTATTTCCCGACATTCATGAATCTGCAGGGGCAACCCTGTGTCGTCATTGGCGGTGGCGACGTGGCTGCCCGCAAGGCCGGGCTACTGGCGAAGGCTGGCGCCAGACTCACTATTGTCTCGCCTGAATTGTGCGCCGCGCTGCAAGCCGAGGCAGTGGCAGGTCGCCTGCTACACTTGGCAGCACCATTTGCCCCGGAACACTTGGCCAACGCCACACTGGTGATCGCGGCAACGGATGACGAAACGGTCAATCGACAAGTTGCCGATACCGCACGCGCTCAGCGCATTCCTGTCAATGTAGTGGATCAACCCGATCTATGCAGCTTTATCATGCCTGCCATCATTGATCGATCACCCGTTGTCATCGCAGTGTCGACCGGCGGCGGCGTACCGGTACTTGCCCGCCTCATTCGCGCCAAGCTGGAAACCATGATTCCCAGCACCTATGGCGAACTAGCCAAGTTGGCGACCGAATTCCGCGACCGCGTCAAAGCACGATTTGGCAGTGTCACCGCACGCCGCATATTCTGGGAAGACGTACTACAAGGCGATGTAGCCGAAAAGGTGTTTTCCGGCAATATCGACGCTGGCCGCAAGCTGCTGGAGCAAGCACTGCAACAAGCAGAACAAGGTACGCGCAATCTCGGTGCGGTATATCTGATCGGTGGCGGCCCAGGCAACCCGGATCTGCTTACCTTCCGTGCGTTACGGCTGATGCAGCAGGCTGATATCGTATTGTATGACGCACTGGTTGCTCCCGAAATCGTCGATCTGTGTCGGCGCGATGCAGAGCGCATCTTCGTTGGCAAGCAAAGCAGCAATCATGCACTGCCACAGGAAGACATCAACCAGCTGCTGGTCTACCACGCCCAACAAGGTAAACGGGTAGCCCGCCTGAAAGGCGGTGACCCGTTCATCTTCGGCCGAGGTGGCGAAGAAATTGAAACCCTGGTCGAATACAACGTTCCGTTTGAAGTCGTGCCCGGCATTACCTCCGCGCAAGGCGCCTCCAGCTACGCAGGCATCCCTCTCACCCATCGTGACCACGCCCAGTCCTGTACCTTTGTCACCGGTCACCGCCGCGATGGTGCCGGCGAAGTCGACCTCGACTGGCCCTCGCTGACTCGGCCGGAACAAACTGTGGTGGTCTACATGGGGGTCGGGCAGTTACCTGAAATCTGCCGGCAAATGATCGCCTATGGCCGCAGCGCCAACACGCCCGCCGCCATCATCGAGCGCGCAACAACCTCTCGGCAACGGGTGGTCATCGGCAATTTGCAGTCGCTGCCAGACAAGGCAACTGAACAACAGGTCAAAGCCCCGGCACTGATCGTGATTGGTAGCGTTGTCAGCCTACATGAGAAATTGTGCTGGTTCAAAACCCAATAGACAAGGCACGCACCGAAGAAACACAGCCCGCGTGCACGGGCCGCTTACTTGACTGACTAGGCAGTTACTGTGCCTTTTCCACCTCGATCGTCGACTTGGCCGGCGGCGCAGTCGGGTCAACCGGATGGCTAGTAGTATTGATGAACCACAACTTACCATCGACCTCAATACGCGCTGTCAACGCATATTGGCGCTTAGCTTCCAATTTATTGGCAGGGTAACGCAATTTGAATGCAATCGGCACCTGCTTGCCCTTGGTCTGAATGGTCTGCTGGGCAATGGTAGTCGCAGCCACATCCATCAACGATACATCGTCAAGCCGCACCTGCACCTTGGCATTTGGAGGCAAAGCCATCCGCTCGCGGTAGACCACCCCCCCTTTCAGCACCATCATCTTGCCCACCTTTTTTGTCAGCGCCTCGGCCCCCTGAGCCACAGAACATACTCCACTCAGCGCCAACCCAAGTAACATGACATGCATCGTCCGAATTAGCATTTTGCTTCCTTATTGATGACAAATGGCTATGGTAGCCGTTTCTTAGTTACCAGAAAATCGAATGCCACCGCACCAGCCCCTTAACAATATGACTTACCCTTTTGCCGCAACGGGCGGACAGAATACACATAGAAACCACGTGAGCCGATCTGCATCAACGAGATTTTAATCGAATAACTTGTCACATAACCGTCATATTTCCATGGCACAGTGGCGGGCAATGCAACCGTTATCGTATACACCTCCATTACAAACACCACATGAGCTGATATTTGCCAATTCAGATCAGCCAGTAGCGAACACATTTCAGCATACTTACTCAAGCCGCCAAATCTGGCGGCTTTTTATTTGGCCTCGTCAAACCAGCATTTCCGCAGCGGCGCAACACGCAAGTCATTTGACAGCACTGCCGTCAGAGCAAGACATAATATGTCTTGACATTTTATGTCCAAAATCCAATACTCAACCTGTCGCTTTCATCCTTTTACCTTGGAGACAACGCGTGGACTTTCTGCAACGCATCGAACAATCCCTGACCGAGGTGCAATCCCACATGGGTGGACTAGAAGTACAAATGCAACCAATTCCCGGTGAAGTGGATGTGGTTCAACTCACCATCGAGGGTCGTGAGTCACTGCCGATTTTTCTCACTCGCTCGGACGCGCAAATGTTGTGTATCTGCTACCTGTGGACCGATGCCGAAGTTAAGCCGGATCAGCGCCAGGCGATGCAAACGACGATGCTGGATCTGAACGTAGCAGTACCGTTGTCCTCTTTCGGACGCATCCAAGACAAATATGTACTGTTCGGCGCCCTGGCAAGCCACGCGACACCCGCCGACATTGCACTGGAAATCGTGACACTCAGCGACAACTCGGTCGACGCGCTGGATGCGATGTCGGACTACCTAATCTAAGGAGGCAAACATGAATGTGTTCAACAAAATTCTTACCGCCCTACGTGGTTCGGTTCGCGAGATCGGCGAAAGCGTGGTCGATGCCAATGCTACCCGCATCTATGAGCAGGAGATCATGGATGCCAAGCACCACTTGAGCCAAGCCAAACAGGACTTAACGCTGGTCATGGCCAAGGAAATGCAAGCACAGCGGGATATCGCACGCCTGAATGGCGAAATCGCCAAGTATGAGCAACATGCACTACAGGCCCTGGACAAGGATGCCGCCACGCTGGCAGAAGAGGTTGCAGAACGGATTGCCATACTGGAAGTGGAGCTGACAGGCCAGATCAAGGTCAAGGAGGAATTTGCCGGTAACATTGTGCGACTGAAAGAACTGATCAAACAAACTGAAGCTAAATTACGAGAACATGAGCGTGAACTGGCCATGGCCAAAACCACCGAAAGCGTCTATCGCGCTACTCAGTCCATCTCGCAGAGTATGCATGGCGGTGGGTCCAAGCTGATATCGGCAAGGGAATCTCTGGATCGCATCAAGCAACGCCACACCGAACTGAGTGATCGTATCAAGGCCACTGAACAATTGGATAACGAGTTGGGTGACAAAGCGCTGGATGCCAAGCTAGCAGCTGCAGGTATCGGCGCACAGGTTAATGGCAAGCAGGTTGTGCTGGACCGATTGAAAGCCAAGCATCGCGGCACCGATACCTCGCCAAAACAGGATACGTAATGAGCAAGCCGATTCCCAGCCGCTGGCAAAGCTCGGACACCGCCATCAAAGCCGTGCAAGTCGCATTTGATGTCGAAGAGACGGTAATGAATGCTGTGCGCCGTGCAGCCTTTGACAATAGTTTGTCCGCTTCGGATCAAATCCGCTTGGTTCTAGGTTTGTCCGTCGCCACCAAACCAAAGCGGCCACGCCTGACTGTCTCGCTGTCGGAAGAGGATTACCGTATTCTGGGCAAACGGTATGGCATCGATCCGGACGAACGGCTAAAAATCAAGGAGCACGTCACACAAGACCTGATCCAGTTTGCTCAAACCACCGAGGACAAATGACCCTCCTCCGCCATAAGGAACCGCCATGCCACTGTGGCTTGATGCCATCCTGAGTTTTCCAACCATCGTTTACACCATCTTACTGGTTGTCGTGGTGACTTATTGGCTGCTCGCCATTGTCGGGCTGGTCGATTTCAGCCATGGCCATCATGGCCATATGGAATGGCACGACCTTGCGCATGGTCATGGCCACGATACCCACTTTCCTGCAGATGCGCACGGACATGGCGAAACCGATGTCAGCACGATTGCCAGTTTCGCCATGGCGATGGGGCTTAGCGGTGTGCCCTTTTCGATTGTCGTCAGTCTGATCGTGTTCTTTGCCTGGGTTATATCGGCATTGGTGGGTGAATACGTACTGGTGTGGGTACCAACCCAGCTACTCAGAATATTGTTCGGTCTAGCAGTGATGGCAGGCGCCTTTGCAATGGCCTTGCCACTGACCGCCCTGACAATCCGTCCGATGCGACCTCTGTTTGTCGTACACAACGCCCCACACAATGCCGGCCTGGTTGGGTTGCCCTGTCGTATTTTGACCCTAACGGTGGACGAAAAATTTGGTCAGGCAGAGGTCACGCACCAAGGCAGCACGTTCAACATCAAAATCTGGGCTCCCACACCCAATGGCTTGACCAAGGGCAGCATCAGTGCCCTGCTGGATTACGACCAGAAAACTGGTCGTTACGAAGTGGCAACGGTCGATATCACCACCGACCAATGACAACCATGCCTTCTGACCAGCGGTCCGAGACATCCAACAATCAAGTGCAACGACAAGGCTACGTATTCGGGGCACGGCAATAGATAACAACACAAATGAGGAAAATATGGAAATTCTGCTGATTGCCAGTGGCATACTGACGCTGATCATCTTTGGTGCATTCGTGCTGTTTGCCAAGTTCTATCACAAAGTAGAGCAAGGTCACGCCATGATCGTCAACACCTTGCGCGCTGAACCGGAAGTGACCTTCACCGGCCGTATGGTCTACCCCATCATCCATATTAAGGAACTGATGGATATCTCGGTGAAAACCGTGGTGATCAAGCGCACAGGAAAAGAAGGCTTGATCTGCTCGGACAACATTCGTGCCGATATCGAGGTCACCTTCTTCGTCCACGTCAACAAAACCACTGAAGACGTCCTGAAAGTCGCCCAGACTATCGGTTGCAACCGCGCCTCCAGCCAGGAAACCTTGGAAGAACTGTTTGCCGCCAAATTTTCAGAGGCGTTGAAAACCGTTGGCAAAGCAATGAAGTTTGAAGATCTGTACCAGGAACGTGACAAGTTCCGTGACGAAATCATCCGCCAGATCGGCAACAACCTGTCCGGTTACGTACTGGAAGATGCCGCCATCGATTATCTGGAACAAACCCCGCTCGATAAGCTGGACCCGAACAATATTCTGGATGCACAAGGCATCCGCAAGATTACCGAACTGACCGCCATCGAACACGTGCAGACCAACGAGTTGCAACGTAACGAGCAGATGCAGATCAAGAAGAAAGACGTCGAAACCCAGGAAACCTTGCTGGAACTGGAACGCCAACAAGCGGATGCGCAAGCCCGCCAAACCCGTGAAATCGCCTCAGTCCGTGCTCGCGAACAAGCCGAGGCCGCCAAGATCCAAGCGGAGGAAAATGCCAAGGCCGAGTTGGCACGCATCCAGTCCGAACAAGTGATTGCCGTACAACAGGAGAACATGCAACGCGAGAAGGAAGTTGCCGAAAACAACCGTAAGCGAGCGGTGGCCATCGAGGAAGAAAAAGTCACCCGTGCCCGTCAATTGGAGATCGTCGATCGCGAGAAAGAAGTAGCCTTGCAGGAAATCGACAAAGAAAAGGTATTGGAAATCCAGAAGAAAGCCATCGCAGACGTCATCCGCGAACGCATCGTGGTGGAACGCACCGTGGCCGAGCAGGAAGAAGCCATCAAGGAACTACGTAAAGTCGCGGAAGCTGACCGTAACAAAAAAGCCGTGGTCATCACAGCAGAAGGCAAGGCCGAGGAAAAACTGGTGATCGACGTGAAAGCAGCTGAGGCTGAAGAACGCCGCGCCAAGCACAAGGCGCAGGAAGAATTGACCTTGGCTGAAGCCCGCCTGAAAGTGGCCGAGAAACAGGCGGAAGCCAAGAAACGGGAAGCCGAGGGGATGGAAGCGGTCGCCGCCGCACCTGGGCTGGCTCATGCCAAGGTACAAATGGCATCTGCCGACGCCACCGAAAAACAAGGCATGGTCGACGCCAAGGTGAAAATCGCCAGTGCCGAGGCCGTCACCAAATTGGGGAATGCCGAAGCCGAAGCGCTGTTGGCCAAGCTGGAAGCGGAAGCACAAGGCAAACAACAACTAGGCTTGGCGGATGTGCAAGTCAAAACGGCTGATGCACAAGCGGTTGAAGCACGCTTCCAGGCCGAAGCCAAGGGCCTGCGTGAGAAATTCGCCGCCATGAAGGAAATGAGCGACGATACCCGCTCTCACGAGGAATTCCGGATGCGTCTGGACAATGCCCACATCGAAACGCTCAAGGCGATCGAGGCCAACACGGTGATCGCCAAGGAACAAGCGGCAATGATCAGTACCGCCCTGGGCAATGCCAAGATCGACATCGTCGGCGGCGAAGGAGATTACTTCCAGAAATTTGTCGGTGCCCTGGGTACGGGCAAGGCAATAGACGGCATCATCAACCGTAGCCAGACACTGCAACTGGCACTGAAAGACCACCTGACCGGTGAGCGTGACTTCATCGAAGATGCCAAGGGCTTACTGGGCAGCCTTGGCAATTCGGCAGATGAGCTACAGAACCTGAGTGTTGCCGCCCTGCTGTCGAAAGTGATGAACAATGGCAGCGACGAGCAGAAAGCGGCACTGACCAGCTTGCTGGCAGGGTTCAAGAAGCCTTGACCACCAGTTGTGAAACACACGGTCGGGCTTCTGCCCGACTGACCTCACTCGTTATCACCCGATCCGCCAGACTGGGAGACCAGGAACATCATGCACTGCCCTACCTGCAACGAAGCTCTCAGCCAATACGAACCCGCTGCTGGCCTGCGGGCCCATCATTGTGAACATGGCCATGGCATGTGGCTGGACATCGCGGAGTACCGTCGCTGGCTGCCGACACAAGCGGCCCACGGCGCCAGCCCCCTGACCGAACCAATATCAGACATCAGCGACCACCGCGCGGCCCGTGCTTGCCCGGTATGTACTCGCATCATGCAGAAATATCGGGTATCCAGCCGGTTCGATTACCGCCTTGATCGCTGCAATACCTGCCAGGGTGTGTGGTTCGACCAAGGCGAATGGGATGCGCTGGTTGCCTTACAACAACAAGGCGATCTGAATACGATTTTGTCAGATGCCGGGCAACGTGACATTCAAGCCACCATCAGTCGGGAACGCATTGATGCACGCGATCGCGAACGGTTTGGCGACACCGTTTTTGCCGAACTGCAGCGTATCCGCCAATGGCTGGCTAACCAACCCAATGCCCATGAACTGCTGGCTTATCTGAACCGCAGGGAACACTGATCAACCATGTCCGAACCCCAAGAAAACCTCACCGAACTTGCTGGTGGTAGCTACGATCTGCTTCGCCAACGGTTGAATCAACAAGGCGAAATGCTATTGACCAAGGCTGGCACACTGAATGAGGCAAGACTGGCCGAATTCGGCCGGGAAGACATGCGACTGATCCGCCGCATCCGTGCCCGTACTGAAAACAACTGCGTAGCCCGCGATCTGGTTCGGGTCGGCCCCTGGCTGCTGTTTGGCTACAACGTCTTCATTGGCCTTAAAAAAGAAACCCGCATCGAGGATGTGTTCAGCCTGTATCAACTGGTGGAAGGCAACGATGGTGACGAACTGATACCCTCGCCATTCGATGGAACCTTTCTGGCTGATCAGCGCTTCACGGCCGATTTCCGCGAGCTTTACGCCTATTACAAACAAGCCACTTTGGTGCAGTTACGGGTACACAATGACAAATTGTTGGTCGCCTTCAAAATCGGCCAACAAATCACCGATATCCGCGTGTTCCGCTGGGCATTGGCGCCAGACGGCAAGATTGCCTATATCGACAACCGTGGTGAGCGTGACATACAGCTGCCACCTACCCATGATTTCGAGTGGACCACCACCACCCGCGAAGACCACGTCAATGGCAAGCACCCGCATATCAACATTCTTGACACGGTGTTTGTGGAAACAATTGGCGGCGATCTGACCATCAAGATCGAGAACAACACTGAAAGTGGATTGGGTATCTTCAGCGAACCGGTGGATGACCGGAACCAATCATTGGCCGATGCCGACGTCGCCTATGCACGGCTGGGTGCGTTGATTCTGCTACGTATCAAGCCATATCGTGAAGACAAAGTACGTTACTTGGTCTACAACCAGCGCACCCAAACCGCCACCCGGATTGATGAGATGGGTGAGAGTTGTGTGCAATTGCCAGAAGACCACGGAATCATCTTTCCCGGTGGGTATTACCTACAAAGCGGTGAATCCAAACGCTTTGATACTGACGCAGCTGGCATGCGCTTCAAGCGGATGGCACGCTCACCCAACGGCGAGGATGTGCTGTATGTGTTCTATGAACCGGTAGCCGGTAAGCTTGGCCTGTTCTCCTACAACCTGATTGACAAGCAATTGTCAGCACCGATCTACAGCAATGGCTACGCCCGCTTTGCAGACGGCCGCATCCTGTTGTTTATCGCAGAAAGTGACGAACCTACCCGCACCCACCCCATGCAATTGTGGCAAACCCCATTCTGCAATGAGGAATTCGCCAGCAGCAAAGCGATTGGACACGGTTTTTTCGGCCGTATTGGTAATGGTGAACTGGTGCGCGGTTTGTCGGAACTCTATGGCATTGCCCGTGCCGTGCGCGAGCAATGCCCCTCCCGCCACGCCTATGAAGACCTGATCAAGCACTGTGCCCGCGTTCAGGACAGTTATTTTTGGCTGGACGCCCCCGAGACAGGCCAGTTGGCTAGCGAACTCAAGGCAATCGGCGACACCGCCCGCGCCACGCTGGATGAGTTCGACAAGATCACCAGCATCCGTCGTGAAGCAGCCAAATTGCTGACTCAGGCAGAAGCCGAACAGAAAGCACTCAACACGGATATTGCCAGTGCACTATGGCACTCGCCTGGTGATTTTGTTGTAGCGCTGGACAAGCTGCGCGCGCAACGCGGCAGGCTGCTGACCTTGAAGGAAGCACGTTACATTGACCTGGACCGGATCAGCCAGCTGGATGTCGAGCTGACTACCGAGCAAACACGAATTGCCGACAAAACCATCCGCTTTTTGGCGCAAGATACAGCCTTTGACAGCTATCGCAATGAGCTGGCAAAAACTGCAACCCAGCTGCCCACAGTGGAAAAGACTGTCGATCTGGCGCCGATTCTGGCCCAGCTGGATCAGGTGGCCCATGGTCTGGATCTGTTGACCGAGCTACTGGGCACACTGGCCGCCGGCGACGCCACTTTGCGCACCCGTATTCTGGATGCTATTTCCGGCGTCTATGCAGAGGTGAACAGATTACGCGCCGAAGCCCGCAAGCTGAAAAAACAATTGGCCGAAACCGAATCGGCCGCCGAATTTGGTGCGCAATTCAAGCTATTCGGGCAAAGCATTGCCAATGCGCTGGATCTGGCCGACTCACCAGAAAAATGCGATGAGGCCATGACACGGCTACTGACGCAACTGGAAGAATTGGAAGGCCAGTTTGGTGAACAGGATGCCTTCATCGCCGATATTGCCATCAAACGCGAAGCGGTCTACGAGGCATTTTCCGGACGCAAGCAAACCTTGCTGGATGAGCGCCAGAAACGGGCCGGCGCCCTGTTTGATGCTGCCAGCCGCATTCTCGCAGGCATTCCCAAACGCGTGGTGCAACTGTCTGAGCAAGCACAACTACATGCCTACTTCGCCTCCGACGCGCTGATCCTGAAACTAAAGGGCTTGATAGGCGAGCTGCGCAAACTGGGCGACGCAGTCCACGCTGACGACCTCGAATCCCAATTGAAAACGGCGCGCGAAAATGCCGTCAAGGTATTGCGTGATCGCACCGAGCTGATGGGCGAAGGCGGTAATGTGATCCGCCTGGGCAAACACGCCTTTACCGTCAACGTGCAGCCGCTGGACCTGACCCTAGTACCCAAAGAAGGCGCCCTCGCCTTTCACCTGACCGGGACTGACTATTTTGAAATGGTCAATGACTCAGTGCTGGATTCACTCAAACCCTACTGGGGCTTGGTGCTACCCAGTGAAACACCTTCGCTGTATCGAGCCGAATATTTAGTCGGCCAATTGCTGGACGCGGCAACCCGCAAGGAATTCGGCTTGGATCTGAACCGCCTGCACGAGATCGCCGCTGACCTGCCAGCACTACAGGATCGCGTTCGTCAATTTGCGGCACCACGTTATCAGGATGGCTACCAGAAAGGCGTCCATGATCATGATGCTGCATTGATATTGGCAGCCCTGCTACCAATGATGGACCATGCCGGCCTGCTTCGTTACAGCCCAACGGCCCGTGCACTGGCCGCGCTCTACCATGCCGCCATTGGCGAAGGCCTGCAGACCCAATTGAAGCGACGCGCCCACAGCGCAGAACAACTTCATGCCCAGTTCGGACAAGATCAAGCCATAAACGAGCTCCGCCAGCATACCGTACGCAGCCTAGCCCGCTTTGCCAAGGAAAGCGGTCTGGAAAGCTGGTCCAATGGCACTTTGCTGGAAGAAGCTGGTGAATATCTGGTCGCTGAATTGGCCAGCCCGCAACGGGATTGGACAGAAAGTGGCAATGCCCGGGATTTGGCCGATGGCCTGATTCACTATCTGGAACATGCCAACCTGATTGGCGAATGGCGTGACACACTGCAAAGCGGTAGCTTGAATGAACGCTGGTTACATGCCAGCCACTGGCTACAAGGCTATGCAACGGCCCACGCCCCGCAGGCCGTGTTCTTTGTCCCAGAAGCCGCCGCCCTACTATTGACCGAGCAAGCTCGTCATCGCGTCAATGCCACACTGCAACAGGCAGTACCGGGCTTGCTGGGTGAACACCCATTGATTCAGCAGGGTACGCTGCAGATCAACCTGAACGATTTCCGTCAAAGGCTAGCTCATCATCGCCAAGTTGTATTGCCTGCCTACGAGCAACTACAGGCGTTACGACAGCAACTGGTCACAAATCGCAAGGGCGAACTCAAACTGCATCAGTTCCAGGCCAAACCACTGTCCAGCTTTGTGCGCAACCGCCTGATCGACGAGGTATACCTACCCATCATTGGCGACAACTTAGCCAAACAGATGGGTACAGCGGGCGAAGCACGTCGTACCGATTTGATGGGGATGCTGTTGCTGATCTCACCCCCCGGTTATGGCAAGACCACGCTGATGGAATATCTGGCTGATCGGCTGGGCATGATCTTCGTTCGAATCAACTGCCCTGCCTTGGGCCACGACATTGTCTCACTCGACCCTGCCCAGGCAACCCATAGCGCGGCGCGGCAAGAACTGGAAAAGCTCAACCTCGGATTGATGATGGGCAATAACGTGATGTTGTATCTGGATGATATCCAACACACCAATCCGGAGTTCCTGCAGAAATTCATCGCGCTATGTGATGGCACGCGCAGAGTGGAAGGCGTATGGCATGGTGAACCGCGCACGTTCGACCTACGTGGTAAGCGTTTCGCAATCGTCATGGCAGGCAACCCATATACTGAATCAGGGGAAGCCTTCAAGATTCCGGACATGTTGGCCAACCGGGCCGACATCTATAATTTGGGTGATGTGTTGTCTGGGCGTGAAGCGTTGTTTGCCCTGTCATATCTGGAAAACAGCCTGACCGCTCACCCCGCCTTGGCTCCACTGACCAGTCGGGCACCGTCGGACGTCCGCCTATTTGTACAGATGGCGCAAGGTGAGAACGTTCCCCAAAGTGAGTTTAGCCATGCTTACGGTGCCGCTGAAGCCAATGAGATTGTTGGCCTGTTCCGCAAGCTGTTCCAGGTGCGTGATGTGCTGCTGCAGGTGAACGCAGCATACATCGCCTCCGCCGCGCAGGCTGATGCCTACCGTACTGAACCACCATTCAAGCTGCAGGGTAGCTATCGCAATATGGCCAAACTGACGGCCAGGGTCAGCGCCATCATGCGCGATGATGAACTGGCCGCACTGCTGCGTGACCACTATCGCGGTGAAGCACAGACCCTGACCCAAGGTGCGGAAGAAAACCTCCTGAAATTGTCGGAAATCCTTGGGGACCATACGCCAGAAGAAGCCGAGCGTTGGGCTACCATCCGCGCCGATTTTCAACGCCACAAAAAACAAGGCGGCGCCGATGCCGATGGCACCACCAAGCTTGCCAATCTGGCGGCGGATATGGCCGTCACGCTAGGCGATATTGCTGGACAACTACGTGATGCCCAAGGCACCAAAACCTTGGCCAAGGTTTTGCATGATGGACTGGGTACACTCGCCAAACATGTCCCACCCGCACCGCAAGTACATGTGCAGGTTGAACCCGCGGCAGATATCGTGGACGTCATCCGCGGCCTGGCACAAGCCTATGAAACAGCGTTACTACCCACCATCAGTGCCATGAACCATAAGATTAGGTTGGATCATGAGATCTGGGAGAAAGTGCAGCAAATAGGCGAAGAGCTAACCAACCTGCAACAGCGCATTACCGCAGTAAGCAAGGCACCGCGATGACAAGAACTGACCAGTAGGCAGGTTAAACATCCGATAACGCAAATGCACAGACCATCACTTGAATGAGATAGGCTGTGTTTTATGCCTGATAATCGGTGAAGGCATGGTCGGCCTATTCTGTTATCGTGTCTTAAAATCCGAAGCTATGCATATGGAGCCTTTCATGTCCGACGACAACAATTCGCAACGTATCAAGACCATCGCCATCGCAACAGCCATCGTGGCCTTGCTGGTTGGCGGCGGCGCCGCCATATTCGGTTCGTCCGACAAGAAAGCAGATGCAACCAAAGCTGCTGGCGGCAAACTCGCCAATTCGGACAGCAGCGCCAGCAGCGACACTTCGAGTGACGCCATGCAGAAACTGGCCGCCGAAACCAAGGCTGGCCGACAACCCCAAACCAGTAACAGCAAAACCATCTTGAGTGGTTCCGACGTGAAGCCAGGCGCAACCAAACTTGCCACGGCAACACCACCAGGCGCTGAGCATGGCGACATGATCAGCGGTGGCATGGGTGGAGGCAGTTCATCCAACGTTGCACCGTTCAAGAATGGCGATTTGGTATCGCTACAGTGTCAGGACACGGTACCCGGCCCCAAATGGCTGAATGGTTCTGTCAAGAGCAGTTCAGTCGGGTTATCCATGCAACAGGAAGCTGCACCTGCCTCCACGTGGTGGAAAGTCACCGTCAGCAACGAAGGCTCGATTGTTTTTGAAAGTCAGGACGGTGGTGCTGGCAATTTCCTGTCCACCAGCGGCACCACAGGCTTGCGCCTACAGCCCAACGCCAAGGACCCAGGCGCCATGTGGTTGGTCGAAAAATCGGAACGTGGCTGGTCATTACGCAATATGGACAATCCACAGGGCGGCCGATGGGTAGACTGTGTCGCAGCAGACAATAAAGTCTGGATGGCACCTAGCCGGGACGGCCATGTCAACGGCACCAGCTGGAAGATCGTGAAAAAACCCGCAGCCGGCTCCGAGTCTGCCACACAAAGCTGACCCATTGGAATCGGTCCCGTCGCCACGTGCCGGTCTGGCCCGTGGTGATTTTTTTGATCACTACACTCAAATCACATCACCACGCCAAAGCCTGTGATCAGCGATAGACTAATACGGGGATCTTGCTATGCGTCAGCACCTTGTTGGTCTCGCTACCCAACAACAGACTTTGCAAGCCACGCCGACCATGAGAAGCCATCAGAATCAGGTCACAACCGCACTGCTCAGCAACGCTCACAATCGCTTGGTAGATCGATTCACCCGTTACAGCCTCCGTTTTGCAAGTCACCCTGGCTTCTCGGGCCGCATCTGCCACAATACCAAGATAGCGATCGGCAATGCTTTGTTGGTGTTTCTGAAATTCGTCAACCGATGACACATTCAGTGGCGCATACTCTGTCACTGGCATCACAGGAAAGCGCTCCATCACATACAGTGCCGTGATGCGCGCATCCGTTTCAATTGCCAACTTAATAGCAGCATCTACTGCCTTGCCAGACAGTGGCGACCCATCAGTCGGGACCAGAATATGTTTGAACATGATGGATTCCTCCTCAAGTAAGCTCCAGCAAGTCCAGCATCAATGCAACGTACCAATTGAAAGCAGGAGCAGGTTGTGGATGTACACGGATCTAAGGTAATCGATCCCCAACAATGCGCTATTGATTGAAATCAAGGACCCTGAGGGCGATTCAACACCATGCAACCTGTCCGTCAGGCAGCCTTGACTTAAATTGTGTAGCGATGTGCAAATGGGTGACGGGGAATGTGCCAAGCTAAGTAGTACGGCCGCATGGTATCGCTGTCATTGGGCAAAAATACTTGGCCTGTATCTGGAGACATCCAGAAAAATAGGGGCTTTTGAGCCCACCCACATCATAGGGCGGGCAACAAAACCAATACCTGCTATCAAACCATCCGCAAGGTATTCAAAGCAGAACATGGCAGTTCATCTGCCGACATCCATCGCTGTAATCGATCGGCAGCGGACTGTAAGGCACTATCTGCTTCTGGCATCAGCCCGGCCAGCATCTGCCAGCCATGCCACATATGATCACCGACCAGAAAATCGACCCGCACACCAGCAATCTTGGCCTTTTCCATCAGGCGATCCGCATCACTAAACAATATCTCATCACTGCCAACTTGAATCACCAACGGCGGCAACCCACGCAAGTCTGCATATAAAGGAGAGATCAATGGCGTCGCTGGATCGCGTCCCGCACAATACATATCAGCCTGCCAAGCCAACCATGCGCGACTGATCATCGGATCTCGTTCGGCACGCGTAACCAAGCTGCCACCCGTCAACATCAGATCAGTCCAAGGAGACAACAGCAAGAGTGCCCCCGGCATCGGCCGACCACGCTCACGTATACGTAATGCTGTCGACAATGCCAACCCACCTCCTGCCGAATCCCCAGCGAGCACAATCCGTCTTGCGGCAACACCCTGCGCCAACAACCAGTCATATGCCGTTACTGCATCATCCAGCCCTGCGGGGAAAGGATGCTCAGGCGCAAGCCGATAGTTGGGCAACAATGCCTGACCATGTAGGCGTCGACATAGTCTGGCGACCAAACTCCGGTGTGTCCTCGCCGCCCCCATACAATATCCGCCGCCATGTAGAAATAGAAAAATCGGGCCATCGTCGTGATCTCTGAAGGTCAACCATTCACATGGCACCCGCTCCGCGTGGACAGTCTTGACTCGCAAGGTGGGCGGCACCGGCAAACAACTACCCGCATGCATCACATGCGAACGTTGCCTTGCCAGCGGCCATTCGGGATGCAGTTTGGAACTAAACCAGTGCTTGACTACTAGGCGATGAATATGACTGCGTAGACTTGGCATGACCCCTCCAATCCGGCAGGGTACAAGCCATACCAACGTATTGCAGGCCACTACATAGTCGCCCCAATACGTCACCTGGCATTGCTCCTTACTCGGGTATCGCTAGACCGTTAACACGGCCATCTCAACACGCCATCATGACCTCATGACAGGTCTACGGCGCATATCATGTCGATACAACTTGCGTGATGATCTGCTTTTACCCGGCACTCAATTGTCTGAGCTATTACGTGAAAAAAGGTTCAAGCCAATCAATACTTCGCAAGCAATCGATTCATCATAGCGCATACGTAATGCGTGCAACTATGTTTATAAATCATGCACCATCAAACAAAAACAACTCAACAACATTCGACTATTCAGATATAAATACCAGGATTCAGGCATGATTACTCCAACACCAGCCACGATTAATATGCATTGATGCGATAAAACGAGAATATAAACTTGAGAATGGATAGTCCTGCATGAAACACGAGTACCACAGCGCCCACAACATAAAATCAAATATCTACAATCAATAACTCAATAAAATCAATCCGCATAACTGCGATAAGACATACCAGATTACAATAGGCGGCTTTATATTTTGTTAGCTGTGAATAGCTTAGCTTGGCAGGTAGGTACGCCCCCCTCTCAAGCAACAAGACGCGGCACACTCCATGTAAAGACCTGATGGTCATCACCAGCAGATTGAAAAGTAAACATCGTCCGTCCGACCCGCGACTTAGGTGATCAAGGCTGCATTTTCCAACCAAATCAGGCCAATGGCTTGCACCATGCCAACGACCTCAACAACAAAGTGCTACCCAATTTGCTAGCATCACCAATACTATGAGACGCAGGTATGCAGTGAACACGCTGCTCAGCACGAGCAGCACCATCAGCCAGAGCGTAACTTTTTGCCAGCGTTGTATATCGACCTCCAACAGATACCAGCCTGCCAATAAGGTGCTCACGAATGGGCCAGCATGCAATGGCCACCATGACACCCAAGACGATGACATCAACCAGACCCAGTCAGGGGACCCCGTTAAGATCATACAAATAGCCACCTAACCACACACCAAGAAAACTACCAATCTAGTGCGAGAGGAAAACAAAGCCGGACAACATGCCCAAGTAGACTGACCTGAAAATATGGGCAATCAGACCGCTGGTCAGCGGTTTAGTAGACAACCACAGAAAACCCATTGCTGCAGCAAATGCGTACCACACACCTGCATACCTTGTCACCGGTTTGCTGAGCAATGAAAAACGTGATTCAAGCATACGACTGTGCCGATACTTTAGGCAGAAACTATTACAGCTTTTTTTGAGAAGGAACTACCACACTGCCCCCTAAAAAACAAACCGCCTTTACAGGCGGTGAGCGGAGTCTTGTTGTTTCTTATTATTCTATTTGAATGTATATCAGATTTATTCGTGCAATGACAGTTTTTATATTCAAAAAGAAAAATTTTGCCAGGCAAGCTCACCACGATAAAGTATCAAATAAGATGCGATGTGAACTGGCGAGAAATCGAAGGCCTCCATACCACAACATGCAAGCTCGCATATCGCCTGGCATCGTAATAATAGATTTGACAACGGAGCGTCAATCTTCATGACCATTACTCAAAACGGCAAGGCAATCTGATTTCGCAGCCACTATAATTCATGCCCTTCCACACAACTCATATGGCATGAAGTAGGCGCATATGCTCGACGCCATCGACGAAATCCCTGACGCGCTGGAAGCCCCGCCAAAAGGTTTTGATGCCGGGTTCACCGTCCCCCTTTCTGCCGAGAAACCCGCCGAGCATGGCGATCTGCCGGATGACTTCACGGATCGTCGGTGGCGTCGTCGGGATCGGCTTCTTGGCCAGGATATAGGCGCCTTTCCACTCGTCATCGGTGAAGAGCGTCGTCGCTGCGAGTTCCGGATGCGTCCACCCCAAGCGCACCAGGCGCGCCAGTCGCCACGCCACGACCATGTAGACGGCCAGGGCCAGTTCGAGCTTGCCGACATGTTTGAGCTGCAAGGCTTCGACCCGGCAGCCGTTCTTGAGCACGTTGAAGAAGGTCTCGATCTCCCAGCGGCAGCGATACCAGTCGATCAGTTCGACGACGGCGTCGAAGGTCGGTGCGCTTCGGTTCGTCAGCAGCCGCCACTCCACCGCCTTGATCCCAGTGGGCGCATGGCTTTCCCTGGCGATGCAGCAGGTGAGGTGCATGCGGCCGCCTTGGCCGTCGGGCAGCGTGAGCTGGCGCGCCCAAACCTGTTGGCGTACCAGGCGCGCCGCTTGCCCATGACGGGCAGCAATCATGACATCAATCGGGAAGGTGATCAGTTACCTGATCAGGTGAGGCCGCAAAGCACAGGCAGATGCGATGATTGCCAAAGCTTGCTGCACAAAGCACCAGCATTCAGCCCCCCCAAAATGTGTTATTGATTTGCGCAATGAATACAGCATCAGTAACGCAGCCTGGCTGAGCACGCACTTGCTCATAAAAGGTGGCGAGGGAAACAAACTGTGGCGGAGTATTCCAATTCACCATATCAGCAACGTTCAGATCTGCTCAAACAATGACAGCCGCTGAGTTTGCAAAAATGTCTTCTGTGCAGCCTCCAGAAAAGTCTGGGTCAATGCGAAATCGCTGATGGCCTGAGCATAGTCCAGCTCTCCCAAGTCACGATTCTGGGTAGCGTATTGTAACTTGAGATCATCAAGCGTATCCCGTACAGAATCCACTTCCTTCAACCTCGTCCCGATGTCTGCCTGAACGGTAGTGACATTGGTAATGGTATTTTCCAGGCTTTGCATGACCTGGCCCAGCTCGTTCTGGTAGTTGGCAGCTGCAGCTGGCGTATCTTTCTGCAATTTCAACAAATTGGCAAACTGCGTCATGGTATCGAAGATCTGCTTGTCCTTTGCCGCACTGATGGTAAACGTATCACCTTGAGCCGGAGCACTATCGATACTGGTTTGAATGCCAACATCGAATGCAACAGCCCCTGGATCACCCGGCAAGCGCCTGAAGTCAATGGCGGCATTAGGTTGATAGACACGAGCATATACGCCAGCGACAGGCGGTGCCCCGGTAAACACCGAATTGCCGGTGGCAGTCTCCGTGATGTCATAGCGGGTCACATTGGGGTTGACCGTGGTATCCACCTCGAACACGATAGTGAAATCCTTTACCGTGGCGGCCTGCCATTTGGCCAAGTCTTTCACTGTGCCAGGGGCAATGATACCTGTACCGGTATTCGTGGAAGGTGCTTTACCAACAAAGGTACCGTTGCCTTCCTTGATACGCTGGAACACGTCCCGGCCCGACTCACTGACTGGCAAGGCTCGTGACGGGCTGATCTGAATCTGCCGTTGCCCCTGATCCCCCAGATAAACCACTTGCCCAGGGGCAATCTCATCAAACGGTTTGGTATTCCCTTGATAGCCAGAATACAGATACTGCCCGTTGCCATCCGTAGCATTCGCCAAGCCCATCAACTCTTTGTAACGCTCTTCCAGCTCGGACAACAGCGCAGCCCGATCAGACTGGGTCAACGTCGGGTTACCGGCGTAAACTGCCTGGGTTTTTACATTTTGCAGCAAGGCAGTCACCGATTGCAGATAGCCTTCACTCAATGAAACCGCAGACCGGGCATTCTGACCATTGACCATGAACTGTTCGTTCAATGCAGCAGCCTGATCCACTTGCAACATCTGGGCCGACGCCACCGGGTCGTCGGCGGGAGTCAGTACACGCCGGCCACTGGAAATCTGCTGTTGCAGCTTGACCAGATCAAACTGATTCTGCCGCACGCTATCGATGCCCAGATTATAGATATTGAGAGTACTGAAACGCATAGCCATGATACGACGTCCTTAAATATCCAGAATACTCTGGAAGGTTTGCTGCGCGATGCTGATGACCTTGCTGGCCGCCAGATAAGCCTGCTGGTACTTGAGCAGATTGGCTGCTTCTTCATCCAGATTCACCCCGGAGAACGCGCTTTTCTGCGAATTGGCTTCCTTCACCAGCGTATCCTGTGCTTTTACGCCAATCTTGATCTCGCTAGCCTGATTTCCGACGCTACTTACCATCTGACTGTAAGCAGATTGATAGGTTGCCGAAGCATCCCCCAGTACATTGGCCGTTTGCAGATTAGCCATCGCCAATGCATTACGGTTGTCTGCAGAACCGTTAGTGTTGGGGCCAACCGTAAACACATCCCCCGCCACTGGCCCGCCGGACAATTTGATTGACCAGCCATTGAAACCAACTGCGTTGGATGTAGCCGGGTTGTAGTTCAGGCCCGTTGCCAACGTAGTACCTGTTGTCGTGTCCACCACGTTGAACTGGGTAGTAGAGGTAAAGGTAATCGTCACGTTGTTGCGGACTGCATCCAGCTGCGGCAAAAACACCGACTGCGGGGGATTGGGTACTGGCGCCCCAACGGGCCGGGCTGCCGGGTCCGGTACCACCTCGGCAATCGTACCAGTACCAGTATTGGCACTACCCTTGGATGCCACAGTCTTGTCAATAACGAATTGATCTCCCGTCGCCGGCGCACCCGTCAATGTGGTCTGCCAACCATTCACAGTGACCGTGGCATTAGCCGGGTAAGCCCAGGTGTAACTCGCCGGCGTCAACGGCAAAGCCGCGCCCGGTGGCGCGATGGGCGCACCAGTAGTGGTATTGGTGACGGTAAAGGTAGTAGCGCTAGTGAAATTGATGGTCACCTTGTCGTATGGCGAATTGCTGACACCACCATCTATCTTACCAGTACCCACATTGCTCAGCGGTGCATCTGTACGAAACGGTGCAGCGGCTGCAATACGCTTCACGTCAGTGATCATCACGTCGATGTCACGTCCACCACCCCGTACTGGCTGCACCAGGAACGAATCTCCTGAAATCGGTGCGCCAGAGCTGCGCTGGAAAGTTACGCCATCCATGGTGAAACCAGCAGTCATCTGCGCAGCACTTGCAGTCTGTTTGAAATTATCGGAAAGGCGGATCACATCATAGGTACCTGCCTGGGTGAACACGACACGGTAATCACTGGCCGTCAGCTCGCCAACGGATGACAGACTGGCCTGAATCTGTGCATTCCCGCCATTATTGGCATGTGATACCACGCGTGGTGTACTGACTTTGAACAGGTCACCACCAGGATTGCCATCCAGATCCTGCCCCAATCGATGCTGCTCATTCATAGTGCGGGCCAGCCCGACAGCCACTCGTCCCAGCGCATTCTGGGCCAAGTCCAGGGTATTGGTACGGAAATTGAGCAACGCACCCAGTTTACCCCCTTGCAGGAGATTGTCCGGGATCGGTACATCACTGAAACCCTGCTTGAACGATACCGAGATGGATTCCGGATCGGCTGCGGAAGGTACGGCCGCAAACTGGTTTGCAGTCCCGCCCAGCACCAGCATCTGACCACTACCGACCGCCACACTGATCGAGCCATCGGTCTGGGGAAGTGTGGTTACCTTCACCAGCTTGTTCAGCTCCACAATCACCGCATCACGCTGATCCAGCAAATCGTTCGGGTCACGACCGGCACCGGAAGTACGGGCAGCGATCTCATTGTTCAGGTCGGCCACCTTACGGGCTAAGGCATTGACTTGGCTGACGGTCGACGTGATCTGCTCATTCACCCCTTTACGAACTTCTTGCAAGCGACCGTCAATTTGACGGAAACGACTGGTCAGCGTGTTGGCAAGGCTGATCATCTGTTGTCGGGCAGGTGCAGACGCCGGATTGGAGGCTGCACTCTGCAAACCCTTGAAGAAATCCTGAATGGATGGCGACAACCCGACTGTTGGATCAGCCACAATGCCATCGATGATATTGATCTGCTGTTCGTAGCCTTTCAAATAACCTTGAACAGCTTCGGCAGACAGAATGGACTGCTGCAGGAAGTTATCGTAGGCACGAACCACATTGGTCACCTCGACACCACGGCCAAAAAAACCGGCCCCAGTGAACAGCGGCTTGTTTGCCTCCTGCCGGATTTCCTGACGGTTATAACCTGCGGTACCGGCATTGGCGACATTGTGGGATGTCGTCAACAGTCCAGCCTGGGCGGCATTCAATCCCGTCAACGCAATACCAAAAATTCCGCTAGCCATGTTTCAACCCCTGTCGTCTGTTACGACGCATCAATATTCATTAACGGCATCAATCAATAAAAATTGAGTACCAATCAAACCCACTGCTGATATGCAGCCATCGCAGCCCGACGCATCACCTGATGCCCTGCCACCTTGGTCAATTTGTTGGCGTAATTCGGATCAGTCGCATAGCCACCGCTTTGTAATGCTTTGGCAAACCCGGCAGCGTCATGACCCTGGTTCAACACTTCGCGATACCGTCCATTGCTCTGTAACAACTGGGCATAATCATTGAATGCTACCTGATACGATTCGTATGCCCTGAAACGCTCTACTCGCTTCTCCGCCTTGCCATTCACATATTCTGTCGTGGTGACTTCAGCTACTGGCCCTTGCCAGTTTTTACCAGCCTTGATGCCGAATACATTGTGACTGTCCCGCCCTTGATCATCGCGAATCACCCGCTTACCCCAACCGGTCTCCAGTGCCGCTTGCGAAGCCAGCAAGTGTGGTGCCACACCAAGCGATTCCGCTGCAGGTTTGGCATGGATGATCATCTTGTCGACAAATTGCTGCATAGCAGACTTGGTCAATGGGACAGCCTGCAGATCAGGCCGGGTGACAGGCAATGCCACACCCTTAGGCTGTTTCATGTCGGCCGGCAACTGAACAGGCGCCATCACGCGGTCACGTGTCAGTTGCTGCAAGATCATGTCAGCCAAGCCAACCCCGCCTTTGCTGGACATCTGCGTGGCGTACTGATCATCCAGCAACCCAGTGAACATCTTGGTTTCTTCACTACCGAACAGATCATTTTCAGGCATGCTAGCGCGCATATTGCGCATCATCATCTGCAGAAACATCGCCTCGAACTGCTGCGCCACACCTTTCATGGCACCTTTTTCATCCCGCTTGGCCTGCAATTTCAAGGCATCCAGACTGTTGACATCCACGCTCAGGCGATTGTTGATGTCCGGGCCACCAAGACGACTTAACAGAATGGAAGCATTGCTGGAGAGACTTTGCATGATCGCATCACCTTGTGATTTCCGTTGACGAGACGGTGATATTTGCACTACAACGCCGTCATTTGACATAAATCTAGCAAGATACAGGCCAGCAATTACAAGGAGATGGGCAGATAAGACACAGCCGGGCATGCAACATGACACATACCCGACAGCGACTGGATCAGATGATTTCCAGCTCGGCCTTCAATGCGCCTGCTGCTTTCATGGCCTGCAAAATAGAAAGTAGATCTTGTGGCGTGGCACCAATGGAATTAAGTGCTTTCACCACATCCGCCAGCTTGGCACTTTTCGCCAGCTGTAAGACACGCCCCTGGTCGGATTTGATGGCGATATCGGCATTCTGTACTGGCGTGGTTTGCCCACCAGACAAAGGATTGGGCTGACTGACATCATTTCTCGCCCCGATCGAAACGGACAGATTGCCATGCGATACCGCACAAGGTTCAATGGTCACTGCCTGATTCATCACCACTGAGCCAGTACGAGCATTGATCACCACTCGGGCGGCATTCTCTGCCGGGTCGACGGCAAGATTTTCCAAACGCGCCAAAAACTGTACCCGCTCGTTTGAATCCTGCGGTGCACGCACCTGGATCTGCCGACCATCAATTGCACGAGCGGTATCCGAACCGAATTTGCTGTTGATCTCATTGACCACTCGGTTAGCCGTGGTGAAATCGCTCTGCTGCAGCTCGACATGAATGAAATCACCTTGCCCCAAGTTGGTTGGCACCGCCCGTTCTACCGTGGCACCGGCTGGAATCCGCCCTGCATTGAGCTGGTTGACCTGCGCACTGGAACCGGCCGCTGAGGCGCCGGCCCCACCCAACAGGATATTGCCTTGGGCAATGGCATAAATCTGGCCGTCAGCCCCGCGCAACGGTGTCATCAGCAATGTACCGCCCCGCAAGCTTTTACTGCTGCCAATGGACGATACCGTTACGTCAATCGGCTGCCCTGGCCGGGCAAAAGCTGGCAGCGATGCAGTCACCGACACCGGTGCAGCATTCTTGGCAGATAGCGATGTGCCCGGTGGAATTTGCACCCCCAGTTGGGTCAGCATGGCGGTCAGACTCTGCGAGGTCAACGTTGAGCTATCGCCTGAGCCATCCAGCCCCACCACCACACCATAACCGACCAACTGGTTGCTGCGTACACCCTGGATCGACGCCAGCTCCTTCAACCGCTGCTGAGCCTGACTGGGCAATGCCATCACCGCCACACCCACGCATAATAGGTAAATTGACAGTCGTTTCATATCAGAACGGCATCACCGTCAGGAAAAAACGCTGCAGCCAACCCGATTCCTGCACGGCACTGAGCGCCCCGGTAGCACGCTGCTCGATCCGGGCATCTGCAACCTTGGTGGAGGAAACCGTATTACCAACCTTGATATCGGACGGATTGACGACCCCGGAGAATCGGAGAAACTCATGTTCGTTGTGTATGGCAATCTGCTTCTCACCCGCCACCATCAAGTTGCCATTGGGTAAAACTTCCGTCACGGTGACCGTAATCGAGCCAGTAAAAGTATTAGTGGCGGTTGCCTCACCTTTGCCCTCGTGGTTGTTACCCGAACTGGTCTTGACGCTCAATTGCCCCAATTTATCGACCACACCCGGCGCGTAAGGTATCGAAAATGGATTGGCGCTAAGGCTCATGCTACCAGTCCGATTGGCCTTGGTATCGGACTTGGTACTAGCTGATAACTTTTCCTCGATGGCAATAGTCAGGATATCGCCTACCCGTCGTGCCACTCGGTCTTCAAACAGCCCATTGCTGCCACTTTGGAAAATGGCGCCACTGCCACTGGCCATCGGTACGGCGGCAATCGGCCGCACCGTAGTCGGACCTTGCACAATGGCGCGCGGCGTGCTGGTGCAGCCGGCCAATGCAGCCAATATGCCAATACTTGCAAGCAATTGTTTCATCACATCACCTTTACAACTGGGTCAACCGCTGCAACATCTGATCCGACGTCTGAATCGCCCGGGAATTGATCTCGAACGAGCGCTGCGCCTGAATCATGTTGATCAACTCCTCCGTTACATTGACATTCGAATTCTCGACATAGGTATGCAGCAGGATACCGGTACCGTTTTGCCCCGGCGTGTTCACTTGTACAGCACCAGATGCCGCCGTTTCTAGATAGAGGTTCTCGCCTTTCGATTGCAATCCCGCCGGGTTGATGAAATCAGCCAACAGGATTTGACCAACCTGTACCGGTGCCACATTGCCCGGCTGTACCACGGTCACAATGCCATCCAGCCCGACCGTCACACTCTGGACATCGGCGGGAATGGTAATGTTGGGTAGCAACAAATAGCCACTGGATGTCACGATCTGGCCTTGGCTATTCAACTCAAACGAACCATCACGCGAATAGGCGGTACTACCATCCGGCATCTGGATCTGAAAAAAGCCGCGCCCATTGATCGCAATATCGAACGGATTGTCCGTCTTCTGCAGCGTTCCTTCCGTATGGTTACGGGCAGTTGCCACCACACGCGCCCCAACACCCAGTTGAAGGCCGGTCGGGATTTCGTTGGTTTGTGTGGCAAGTGCGCCCGGCTGGCGCAAGGTCTGGTAGATCAAGTCTTCAAAGATGGCCCGCTGCCGCTTGTAGCCAGTGGTGTTGACGTTGGCCAGGTTGTGAGAAATAACATCGATATGCGTTTGTTGCGCATCCATACCGGTCTTGGCGACCCAGAGTGCTCTGATCATTCGCGTACCCGTTTCTTTTGGTAATGACCTATTGAGTGCCGGCAGTATTTGCTGGCATGTACAGCCAAGTCAGCTTAATGCCAGGATTTGCGCAGCCTGCCGCGCATTTTGGTCTGCCGTCTGCAACAACTTGATCTGGGTTTCATATTGGCGGGCATGGCTGATCATGCTCACCAGCGATTCCACTGCATTGACGTTACTAGCCTCCAGAGCGCCGGCATAAACCTGCACTTCAGGGGCTGCCTCAGTCGGTACGCCATCACGGGTCCGAAACAGACCGTCAGGCCCTTTCGCCAGATTCAATGCTGGCGGATTGACCAGCTTCAAGCGACCAATTTCAGCCCGATTTTGCGGGCCATTGATAGGAATCGCGACGACCACGCCATCATTACCGATTTCTACCCGGTTGCCCGCAGGCACCGTAATTTCGCCGCCGTCGCCCAGCACGGTCAGCCCATTACGGGTACGCAGAATGCCTTCCGCATCAATCTCAAAGCTGCCATGACGCGTATAGGCTTCGCCCTGCGGCGTCTGTACGGTGAACCAACCCTGGCTACGAATGGAGGCATCCAGCTCGCGCCCGGTGTATTGGATCGGGCCCGCGGTCAAATCCGCACCAGCGGTCTGATCCACGACGAAGGTCCGAGTTGGCAACGCTGGGCTGCCAACCACCGGTAAAGCACGGAAGGCATTCTCCTCTGCCTTGTAACCTGGTGTATTGGCATTGGCCAGGTTATGCGCCGTTGATGCCTGTTGCAGCATCAAGTGCTTGGCACCATTCATGGCAACATAGATCAGCCTGTCCATGCGTGTTCCTTACGTGTCAATCAATCGATCAGCGCAGACTGACCAGCGTCTGCAAAACGGAATCCTGCGTTTTGATGGTTTGCGCATTGGCCTGATAGCTGCGTTGTGCCGTGATCATGTTTACCAACTCAGCTGTCAGATCGACGTTGGAATCCTCCATCGCACCGGACTGCAAGGTCCCAAACCCTGCATCCCCTGGCAAACCCACCTGTTCGGTACCCGCCTGGAAGGTTTGTACCCATTGGTTGTTACCCGCCGGCTGCAACCCCTGTACGTTCGGGAAGCTGGCCAGCCGCACAAAACCTTCGGTACGGCTTTGGCCGTTGGTGTAACGCACGGTGATCGCGCCGGTTGGCGAGATCGAGAATCCAGCCAATTGCCCTGGCGCAAAGCCATCTTGCTGGGCCTTGACAGAGAAGCCAGAGGCAAACTGGGTCGAACCCTTGAAGTTCAACGGGAAATCCAAGCTGCGGTACGGTGGTGCATTACCAGCCGCGCCATAGGTCACCACGGTATTGATACCCTTGACCTGGTTAATATTGGTCAATTCGTCCGCGATGCCTTTCAGATTCAGACTGATGTCGGGTGGAGTCGATGGCGGATAGCTGGTACCAGCCACTTTATAACCGGTCAACTGACCATTGGTGTCGAAGGTCAGGCGCAAATCAGCCAAACCTGCCAATGGCAGACCTGTGATCGGATCATAGGCGTTACCAGTCCCATTAACCTGAGGCAGAAAGGCTCCGCCCCCTGGGGCACGTACCCCGACATTAGCTGCACTGGCACCATCGGCCACCATCATCACCGCCCACTCGTTCGGGACTTCGGTTTTGATGTAGAAAGTAGTCAGTGCATGCGCCATACCTTCGCTATCGTATACCGTCAATGAAGTCGCTGTGGTATAGCTGGATGCATCTGGAATCGGGCTACCCAACGGGCCGCCAACCGGTGTAGTCGATGATTTGAAATTGTTTTTGTTGGTAGGCGTGGTTTTGGTTGCATCAAGGTTGACGTTGAACATCGCCCCCCGCTCCGCTCCCAGGCTGGCCCCAGTAGCCTGGGGCGCAGACTGGCCGTTGGGGTCGATACGCAGATTGATTTCCTTACCACGATCCGCCACATCTCTGGCTACGCCAGTCAAGGCATCCACCGCTTGGGTCACCCCAAAACCAGTCAGATAATTGCCCCGGTTATCAACCAAGTAACCAAACTTATCCTGCTTGAATTGGCCATTACGGGTGTAACTGATGGCACCGGCTGGCGATGACATGCGGAAGAACCCATTGTCGTTGATAGCCAGATCCAGTGGGTTGGCCGACGAGGTGATATTACCCTGTGTAAATTGCTGCGCCACGCGACTGACGTAGGCACCAATCCCCGCCTGGGTACCTGACAATCCCACTAGGGTGGATGCAAAGATATCCGCAAATTCGGTACGGGAGTACTTGAAGCCAACCGTATTGGCATTGGCCACGTTGTTGCCGATCACATCCAGATTCTTGGCTGATACGTTCAGACCGGACAAACCTTGTTGAAAACCCATTGTCTATACTCCTGCCATTACACGATTTGCTTCACATCGGCGAAAGCCACATTACCCAGCTTGCCAACATCAAGTTTGACACCATCATCACCCAACAACACACTATTGACCCGCGAAAAAGCATATGGCATTGCCTGGATCGATTTACCTTTGTACGATGCGCTGATTTCAAAATGGTACTGCCCGTCCGGCAGTTGACTACCCTTGTCGTCCTTGCCATCCCATGCCAGTCGCAGCACGCCCGCACTTTGACCGCCCAGCTCCTGCTTGCTGACCAGCTTGCCATCCTTGTCGAGAATCGATACTGTCACCTGATCGACATCTTCGGCAAAATTGACACCCGCAGCACCCTTGCTGCCCGCGAGATCAATCAGATTGCCTGGCACCAGCGCCTGCCGGCCAATCACACTGGCAGCCTGCATGGCCTGCCCGGCCATCATGCTTTTCGACAGTGCTGCGATCGATTCATTCAGCTTGGTAATCCCCGCTACGGTGTTGATCTGCGCCATTTGCGAAGTCACCTGTGCGTTATCCAGCGGATTCAGTGGATCCTGATTACGCATCTGCGTGGTCAACAGGCGAAGGAAGCGGTCCTGAGCCTCTTCCATGGTATTGGTGGTTTTCTTGGCCGCACTCGTCCCGTTGGTATTCTGGGTTGAGCCGGCACCACCGATGTTGTTCACGTCAGCCATCAGGGTCTCCTTACTGACCGATCTGCAGGGTTTTCAGCAGCATGGTCTTGGCGGTATTCATCATGTCTGCGTTGGTTTGGTAAGAGCGGGAGGCTGAGATCATGTTCACCATCTCCTCCACCGCATTGACATTTGGAAATGTCACATAGCCATTGCCATCGGCAAACGGGCTGGTCGGATCATAAACAATACGCGGTGGTGCCGGGTCTTCAATCACCTCGCGTACCCGCACCCCGGCCACATTCGGCTGACTCTTTGTCAGCGGCGTGGTTTCAAATACCACCTGCTTCGCCTTGTAGACCTCACCAGTGCTGGAAGTGGCACTGTCGATATTCGCCAGATTGCTGGCCACCACATTCAATCGCTGTGACTGAGCTGTCATTGCAGAACCGGCGATATCGAATACCTTGAACATGGTCCGGCTCCTAATCAGCGAGTCTGCATCGCACTCGTCAACGAGCGAATACGACTATTGAGGAAAGTTAGTTCGGCTTGGTAGCGGACTGCATTGTCGGTGAAATTGGCCAGCTCGGTATCGGTATCCACCGTATTACCATCAATACTGGCCTGCTTTTCCAGGCGATACAGTACTTGTGCGCCAGCCGCACTCCCGTCTGCCGGGCCAAGATGGCGCTTGTGTGTCGTATTCAACTTCAAATCACCGCGATTACCCATTGCACCACTGAGCGCTGCAGCAAAATCGATATCCTTGGCTTTGTAACCCGGGGTATCAGCGTTGGCAATGTTGGAGGCAATCAGCTCCTGCCGGAAAGTACGCAGCTTGATGGCTTTTTCCAGAAAAGCGAATTCGCGATCAATTTTGCCGAGCATGGCAGTCTCCAAAAGTCTTGCTCAACCTCAAGCACGATATGTGCCAATACGCATTTCCTGCCAAAATGCTTGATATACCAAGAGAGAACCATGTGTAGTGGTAAATGACAGAAGCGACGGCACCCGCTGGCGGCAAGATTTGCCGGCAACAATGACAAACTGTCGGCAATAAGTGAACAAAGGCACAACTGGGCAATCGTTGGGTAGTGGCTCATCCGTCAAGATGTGGGATCAGCACCACTGATATTCGCTCATCACTTGAGGAGCTGCCATCAATTTATTCAGCGAAAAACATACTAGTCGGCAGCAAGTACCTTATTCTTGCCGGCTTTTTTGGCCCGATACATGGCATCATCCGCCCGCCCGATCACTGAGTCCTGCTCCTCCCCCGGTCGATAGCGGGCCACACCTGCGCTGAAGGTAATCAGCAGTCGCTCATTATTGAACAGGAAAAAGCGCTTAGTCAGCTCACGCTGCAAACGCTCCATGACGCGAATACCCTCATCCTGTTCAGTATTGACCAGCAACACCACAAATTCCTCACCGCCATAGCGAGCCACAATATCCGTTGGTCGCAAGGTGTCCCGTACCACACCCGCCAGATGAACCAGCGCGCCATCTCCGGCGCTATGCCCCAGTCGATCATTCAGTTGCTTGAAATTATCAACATCCAGCAAGGCGACGCACAGAGGCGCCGCTTCCCGTTCCGAGCGGGACACCTCGGCAAAGAAAGCATCATCCAGACCACGCCGGTTCAATGCCCCTGTCAGATGGTCCTGTTTGACCTTTTCGCTGATGGCTCGCAATTCACCCTCAAGATTACGGATACGCTCTTCCGCATCCTGCGCCTGCTGGCGAGCCAATTGCATTTCGTCGCGAGAGCGCAGCATATCGGTCTGCACACTGCGGGTATCATTCATCAGATCAGCCAGCAACTGGTTCAATTGCAGCATATCGTCCGTTTCCTGGATGCGTTCAGCGTAGATTTTGACCTTATCGTGATAGCCACCAGTACTATTGGACATGACGCCCAGACGGTCGATGAACGTTGCCACCATATGCTTGAATGTTTCCTTGGCTTCATTCAGGCCGTGCTTGAGCGCCCCCTGCTTGATGATCAAATCCTTGAAACTGGCCTCTGCCGCATAGATCTGCCGTGCGGTAAGGGGTTTGTCGATCATGTCACGCAGTACTGCCACCTGCCCGTCAATCCACTGGTCGTCCACAACCAGCTCACCAATATTGTCGACCAACAGCTCCAGCAAACGCAGCAGCCCGGTGAACAGACGCTCATCATGGTCATTATGCAATTCAAGTTTGATGCAGAATTTTTTGGTCTGCGCAGCAAAGCGTTGTAAGGTTGTTTCATCACGCACCTCCCGCACTGCAACCAGCAAGGCTTCCGCTTCGCCTTGCAACTCCGGGAAGGGCTTCAAACGTGCCACCAACCCACTCGACACAATCAGTGACATCAATTCAGACCAGGCTGCCAAACCCACCATACCCGCGCTGACAGCCGCTGCACCCTCAACAGCACCCTGAGCATTCCCGGTTACCTTTCGTGATACATCAGCACCAACGGCCTCTTCATCTGCCGTTTCGACACCAGCCTCTGGCTCCCCCCCCTCTGCCCAACTCTTCAGCATCCCTGCAAGCTTCTCGTTCAACTGGGCTAGATCACTACCAAAATTGATCAACACCCGCTCAAGTGCATCCTTCTTTTTGCCACTGGAAAAACCGGGGCGGTGCAGATCCCATTCCCGCAGCAATTCGCGAATCAATTCAGGCCACGGACGCGAGAAACGACGTCCTGCTAAACTATTCAGGATTTCGTCTTCATACAGATTGAAAAACTTGGGCCATTGCTGCGCTGCAGCCAACTGATCCAGCTCTTTGATGGCTCGACCACGAGCAGGGCTTCCCTTGGCAGCTTGTTGTAAAGGTTTCAACAATTCACCCAACAACTCGCTATGACCAGTTGCCACAGCATCACGAATACCAGCGATTTCGTTGTAGATCTTGCGGTAATTGTCTGGATCAGGCATGACCTTGCGCTGAGCCATCAATTTCAAGGTTTCACGTGCGACCAGCGAAGGATTGACGTTTTTTTCCATGATTGTTCCGAGCACGACAACAGCCACCGTGCTCAATCAGCAAGGTGGTACAACACACATCACAGCAATATATGCATTGTAGGCGCTGGTGGACAGGCTTTCATCATTGTATTTGTCCATCCATACTTAAAAATCGGATCAGCAAAGATGTCATGAGCTCAAACAAACACGCTGAGCAGGCGCGACAATCGGCATGCCCAGTCAACGAGTATGACGGCGCACAAACCAAACGGTGCTATGGGGCACGCCCAGTAACAGAAGCAGGGGGAGTAGATAGGGTTGGTGGTGCTTGTACGGGCGTTTCCAGAACCTGAAAGAACACCTCATCATGCCGGATCATACCCAATTCGTTACGTGCACGTTCTTCAATGGCATCGTAACCCTGTTTGAGGTCGTTCACTTCCGCCTCAAGCGACGCATTGCGCGCCTGCAGTTGCTCGTTGACCCCTTTCTGCTTGACCAGTTCACTGTCGTTCTTCCAAACGCTCAGCCAGCTGCCTTTGCCTACCCACAAGGGGTATTGCAGCAACGCGATCAATGCAACCAGAATGAGGGTGAGAAAACGCATAGTCAATTAAAACACTCGCGACGATCGCCGCGAGTGTTACAGGTCACCAAGTAAATTACAAGCCTTACTTCAGATGATAGAAGGCTTTGCGGCCAGGATAGTAGGCCGCATCACCCAATTCTTCTTCGATACGCAGCAATTGGTTGTACTTGGCCATACGATCAGAACGGCTCAGCGAACCAGTCTTGATCTGCATGCAGTTGGTTGCCACAGCCAGATCGGCGATGGTGCTGTCTTCGGTTTCGCCCGAACGATGCGACATGACCGAGGTGTACAGATTGCGCTTGGCCAGATCCACGGCTTGCAGTGTTTCGCTTAAGGTGCCAATCTGGTTGATCTTCACCAACAGCGAATTGCAGATGCCTGTTTCAATACCCTTGGCCAGAATCTTGGGGTTGGTCACGAATACATCGTCACCGACCAGCTGTACCTTCTTGCCCAACTTGTCAGTCAGCAGCTTCCAACCGTTCCAGTCATGCTCACTCATACCATCTTCGATGGAGATGATCGGGTACTTGTCCGCCAGCGTTGCCAGGTAGTCAGCAAACTGTTCGGAAGTCAGTTTCAGGCCGCCCTCGCCTTCCAGCACATAGTGGCCATCTTTGTAGAACTCGGAGCTGGCGCAATCCAGAGCGAACAATACATCGTCACCCGGAGTATAACCAGCAGCGGTCACCGCTTCACTGATCAATGCCAGCGCTTCTTCGTTCGACTTCAGATTCGGTGCGAAACCACCTTCGTCGCCTACGGTAGTCGGCATACCTTTGGCATCGATGATCTTCTTCAGGTGATGGAACACTTCAGCACCGCAACGCAGCGCATCACGGAAGGTCTTTGCACCCACCGGCATGATCATGAATTCCTGGATATCCAGGCTGTTGTTGGCATGCGCACCACCGTTGATGACGTTCATCATCGGCACCGGCAATGCCATTGGGCCAGCACCACCCAGGTAACGGTACAGCGGCAAGCCAGCTTCTTCTGCAGCAGCCTTGGCAACAGCAACCGACACCGCCAGGATGGCATTCGCACCCAAACGGCTCTTGTTATCGGTACCATCCAGCTCAATCAACGTCTTGTCGATGAAAGCCTGATCAGCAGCATCCAGACCAATGATGGCCTCGCAGATTTCGGTGTTGACGGCTTCAACCGCCTTCAACACACCCTTACCCAAATAACGGGTCTTGTCACCGTCACGCAGCTCGACGGCTTCCTTTTCACCGGTGGAAGCACCGGAAGGTACCGCTGCACGACCCATGACGCCGGATTCCAGCAGTACATCAGCTTCAACGGTGGGGTTGCCACGGGAATCCAGAATCTCGCGTGCTACGACTTCAACGATAGAGCTCATCTCTCAACCTTATGTTCAATCAGTGGATGAATGGGTTCTGCTAACTTATTTGGACCACGACCGTGGTCACTGGCCCAGGAGTTCGTTTTCGGCAAAGCCGGCTTGCTTGACCAGTGCATCAATTGCCTGCAAGGTCTTCAGCAAATCTTTCAACTTGCCCAGCGGCCAGGCATTGGGTCCATCCGACATCGCCTCACACGGGTTCGGATGGGTTTCCATGAACAGGCCAGCCACGCCCGTTGCCACCGCAGCGCGCGCCAGTACAGGTACAAATTCACGTTGTCCGCCAGAGGATGAACCTTGCCCACCCGGCAACTGCACGGAGTGAGTAGCATCGAATACAACCGGGCAACCAGTTTCCCGCATGATGGCCAAACTGCGCATATCGGAAACCAGATTGTTGTAACCAAAGCTGACACCGCGTTCACAGGCCATGAAGTTATCTTCGGGCAGTCCAGCCTCACGTGCCGCCTCACGCGCCTTGTCCATGACATTCTTCATGTCATGCGGAGCCAGGAACTGACCTTTCTTGATATTAACCGGCTTACCAGACTGCGCACAGGCCCGGATGAAATCCGTCTGACGGCACAGGAAAGCTGGTGTCTGCAACACATCCACCACATCAGCAACCGGCTTGATCTGGTCGATATCATGAATATCGGTCAGCACGGGTACGGCTAATTGCTCCTTGACCTTGGCGAGGATGCGCAGCCCCTCTTCCATGCCGAAGCCACGGAATGACTTGCCAGAGGAACGATTCGCCTTGTCGAAGCTGGATTTGTAAACGAATGGGATGCCCAGTTCAGCTGCAATTTCCTTGAGTTGTCCGGCGGTATCGATGGCAAATTGTTCGCCCTCGATGACGCAGGGGCCGGCGATCAGGAAAAACGGGTGATTCAACCCGACTTCAACGCCACACAGTTTCATGATCACATCCTGTTTAGCGATGATGGAGCACACTGCTCACACCACCGACACGATGACAAAAACAAGCCGGCATCAAGCCGGCTTGTGTATTCCAATCAGCAGTGCAATCCCTCACGCCCATTTTCGCGGGCGTAGGTAATTGCAGCCTCGACATACGCCTGGAACAACGGGTGCCCGTCGCGCGGTGTCGAAGTGAATTCCGGGTGGAACTGGCAACCGAAGAACCAGCGATGGTTCGGCAGCTCAATGGTTTCACACAGATGATTCGGATCGGTCGAACGGCCACTGACTTTCAGGCCAGCTGCTTCCAGGCGTGGCAAGTAGTGGTTGTTGACTTCATAACGGTGGCGATGGCGCTCAACAATGCGGTTTGCACCATAAATACGTGCTGCCAGCGAATCCGCCTGCAGGTCACAGTCCTGACCACCCAGGCGCATGGTGCCACCCATATTGGAGTTCTCGTCACGGGTTTCGATCTTGCCGTCACGATTGATCCACTCGTCAATCAACGCCACCACCGGGAACGGGGTTTCGCGTGTGAATTCAGTGGAGTTGGCATCGGTCATGCCAGCCACATCGCGGGCATATTCGATCAACGCCAGTTGCATACCCAAACAGATGCCCAGGTACGGAACATTGTGCTCACGGGCATAGCGCACAGCACGGATCTTGCCTTCCACACCACGCTTACCGAAACCACCCGGCACCAGGATTGCATCCATGTCCTTCAGTTCGTGCAGATCACCGGTTTCCAACTCTTCGGAATCCAGATAATGAATCCTCACTTCGCTACGAGTATGAATTCCCGCGTGTTTCAATGCTTCGATCAATGACTTGTAGGATTCGGTCAGATCAACATATTTGCCGACCATCGCCACATTAACTGTCTGACCAGGATTTTCCACAGCCTCGACAATATTGTCCCACATGCTCAAATCCGCTTTAGGCAGATTCAATTGCAATTGCTTGCAGATGATCTCGTCGATACCCTGATCGCACAACACACGAGGAATCTTGTAGATCGAATCCATATCCGGGCAGGACACCACAGCACGCTCGGACACATTGGTGAACAACGCGATCTTCTTGCGTTCATCTTCCGGCACCATACGGTCAGCACGGCAAATCAACACATCCGGCTGGATACCGATTTCGCGCAGCTCCTTGACCGAGTGCTGAGTTGGCTTGGTTTTGATTTCACCTGCCGCAGCAATATATGGCACATAGGACAGATGCACGAAGCAAGTGTTTTCACGGCCCAGCTCAACACCCATCTGGCGGATCGCTTCCAGGAACGGCAGCGACTCGATATCACCCACAGTACCGCCCACTTCGATCACAGCCAGTTCAGCTTCGCTAGCACCCTGATTGATGAACAATTTCATCTCATCGGTGATGTGCGGAATTACCTGTACGGTTTTACCCAGGTAATCACCACGACGCTCTTTCTTGATCACTGACTCGTAGATCTGGCCGGTGGTGAAGTTGTTGCACTTGCGCATCTTGGCCTGGATGAAGCGCTCATAGTGGCCCAGGTCAAGATCGGTTTCCGCGCCGTCTTCAGTCACGAACACTTCGCCGTGCTGCATTGGGCTCATGGTGCCAGGATCTACGTTGATATACGGGTCCAGCTTCATCATGGTGACCTTGAGGCCGCGGGATTCGAGGATAGCTGCAAGTGACGCGGCGGCGATGCCTTTTCCTAAAGAGGAGACAACGCCGCCGGTAACGAAGATATATTTAGTCATGTTGATACTGGCTAAATTGAATTCCGTATTCTACAGGAAATGGGACCTTTCCTCAATTCGGCGCAAGGCACGCCTGCTGGCCGAATCGAAAAATCCGATGCTGGCTCATGGACTTGGCTGACAAAAAAATTCCACCCTTAATGGGATGCGCATGTACCAAGATGACAATCCAGCTTGCCACCAAGCCACACACAACAAAAAAGGCACCTATTGGTGCCTTTTTTGTTTTCGGGAAAGTTCCGCCAATCAGCGAGCCAGTTCCTTCGCCAGGTAGATCCAGGTTTCCACAACCGTATCTGGGTTCAGCGATACGGTTTCGATCCCCTCTTCCACCAGCCATTTGGCCAGATCAGGATGATCCGATGGACCTTGGCCGCAGATACCAATGTACTTACCCTGCTTGCGGCACGCCTTGATTGCCATCGACAACATTGCCTTGACCGCATCATTACGCTCATCAAACAGCGATGCGATCGGACCACCGGAATCGCGGTCCAGCGCCAAAGTCAGCTGAGTCATGTCGTTGGAACCGATAGAGAATCCATCAAAATATTCCAAGAACTGCTCTGCCAGGATGGCATTGGCAGGAATCTCACACATCATGATCAGGCGCAGACCGTTTTCGCCACGCTTCAGACCATTTTGCGCCAGCAGCTCAACCACCTGCTTCGCTTCCGTCACGGTACGCACAAACGGAATCATGACCTCGACATTGATCAATCCCATCAAGTTACGCACCTTCTTGATTGCACGGCATTCCAACTCGAAGCAATCACGGAAAGACTCGTTGACATAACGGGACGCACCACGGAAACCGATCATCGGGTTTTCTTCGTGCGGCTCGTATAGCTGACCACCAATCAGGTTCGAGTACTCGTTCGACTTGAAGTCGGACATACGTACGATCACCTTTTTCGGCGCAAACGCTGCACCAATGGTCGCAATACCTTCAACCAACTTCTCGACATAGAAATCGACCGGGCTGGCATAACCACCGATACGATCTTCAATGATGTCTTTCACATCAGCCGGCAGATTGGGATAAGCTAACAGCGCTTTCGGGTGAATACCAATCATACGGTTGATGATGAATTCCAGGCGAGCCAAACCCACACCTTCGTTCGGCAGATGCGCGAAGTCGAAAGCCAACTCAGGGTTACCCACGTTCATCATCAATTTCACAGGCGATGCAGGCATCTTGTCCAACGCCAGATCAATCACCTCAACATCCAACAAGCCCTTATAGATATTGCCGGTATCGCCTTCGGCGCATGAAACAGTCACTTCCATGCCGTCTTCCAGCACATCAGTCGCATCACCACAACCCACAACTGCCGGCACACCCAGCTCGCGCGCAATAATCGCTGCGTGGCAGGTACGGCCGCCGCGGTTGGTCACAATGGCTGCAGCGCGCTTCATCACTGGCTCCCAATCTGGGTCAGTCATGTCGGTAACCAAGATGTCACCTTCCTTCACGCGTTCCATTTCAGCCACATCGCGAATCATACGCACCACGCCCTGGCCCACTTTCTGGCCAATTGCACGCCCGGAAGCAAGGATTTCAGACTTGGTGTTCAAGCGATATCGGCGCAGTGTTTCCACGCGATTTTCTTGCGACTTAACCGTTTCTGGACGCGCTTGCAGGATGTACAGCTTGCCATCCACGCCATCACGCCCCCACTCGATATCCATCGGGCGCTGATAGTGCTTTTCAATGATCACTGCGTAGCGGGCCAGTTCCTCCACTTCCGCGTCAGTAATGGAGAAAGTTTGACGATCTGTGGTTGGCACATCAATAGTCTTAACCGAACGGCCAGCTTCACGGTTTTCGGTGAAAATCATCTTGATCAACTTGGAACCACGGGTACGGCGCAGAATTGCCGGGCGGCCTGCCGTTAATGTCGGCTTATGGACATAGAACTCGTCGGGGTTGACCGCACCTTGAACTACCGTTTCACCCAGGCCATAAGATGCCGTCACGAAGACCACATCATTGAAACCAGATTCGGTGTCGATGGTGAACAACACACCCGATGCGCCCTTGTCGGAGCGAACCATACGCTGTATACCAGCAGACAATGCAACTTCACTGTGGGTAAAGCCTTTGTGCACGCGGTAAGCGATTGCGCGGTCATTGTAGAGCGAAGCAAAGACATGCTTGATGGCAGCCATCACATTTTGCAGGCCATTGATGTTCAGGAAGGTTTCCTGCTGGCCGGCAAATGATGCATCGGGCAAATCTTCTGCTGTTGCCGAGGAGCGAACAGCCACGGAGATTTCTGCGCCGGAATCGGCAACCATCTGGTCGTAAGCAGCCTTGATCTCGGCTTCAAGTTTGGCAGGGAACGGCGTATCGACAATCCACTGACGGACTTGCGTGCCCACCTTAGCCAAGGTGGCAACGTCATCGATATTCAAGGAAGACACGGCTGCTTCAATACGTTGAGCCAAGCCTTCATGCTGGAGAAAGTCGCGATACGCCTGGGCAGTGGTCGCGAAGCCGCCCGGGACACGGACGCCACTCTCAGCGAGTTGGGAAATCATCTCGCCGAGCGATGCGTTCTTGCCGCCGACCTTGTCCACATCGGTCATGCGCAGCTTTTCGAACCAAATGACGTAATTCTCTGCCATTATCAAATTCCTGTAATGTGGGGAAATCTGTGAGAGCCGCCGTCGGCATCCGGTCTTACTGCGTTTGCAATCGCCAACACCGCAAGCCCGTATCCGGCGACAGATCCGTAGAGGCCGGATTTTAACTTTTTTATGCCAATTTTGGCAGCATTTGTTGCAACCTTATGGTTACAGCAATTGAATCATTGCTCTAACCATATGCCACCACAAGGGTTGCGCGGCTGCCATCACACTTGATGACATCGTACTATTCAATGAGTTAGCTTTACCGTCCCCCTACGGTCTTCACGGACACATCGCACTGGACGATATTGATTATTACAATATAAACCACCAACCAACTGAGTATCGGAACACACCATGCCGCACCGTCGTACTGTTTTTGTTGTTTCAGATCGCACCGGGATCACCGCCGAGATGCTCGGCCACAGTTTGCTCAGTCAGTTCGAGGGGCTGGAATTCCGGCGGGTCACCCTGCCATTCATCGATTCACCGGAGAAAGCCCAACAGGCTGCCGCCCAGATTCGCGCAGCATCAGAAAACGATCACGAGCGCCCGATTGTATTCAGCAGCATGGTGAACGAAGGCATCCGCAGCATGCTGAAACTGGATTGCGCATTGAATCTGGATTTCTTCGAAGCATTCATTGCACCACTGGAGCGGGAGCTGGGCTGCGCTTCCTCGCATACTGTCGGCAAGGCGCACAGTGTTGCCAACTTCAATGAATATAACGCGCGGATTGAAGCCGTGAATTTCTCGATGGCACACGACGACGGTATCAAACCGCGCGATCTGGCCGAAGCAGACATTATTCTGGTTGGGGTTTCCCGGTCAGGCAAAACACCAACCTGCCTGTATATGGCGCTGCAGTTCGGTATCAAGGCAGCCAACTACCCATTGATTCCGGAAGATCTCGGTGAAATTAAACTACCGGCCGCCTTGGCGCCCTATCGCCACAAGCTGTTTGGCCTGACCATCGCACCTGACCGTTTGGCGCAGATCCGCACCGAACGCAAACCCAATAGCAAATACGCCTCCATCGACAACTGCAAATTTGAAACAGCCGAGGTGGAAGCGATCTTCCGGCGGGAGGGCGTACCTTACATCAACACCACCAGTAAATCAGTGGAAGAAATCTCCAGCACCATCCTGCATCAGGCCAAGCTGGAACGTAAGGTATTCTGATCCGAGATAGGTAGTATCACGGCAACGGGACCACATGCATCCCGTTGCCATCAGCAGCTAATTCAATGCTGCCGCCACCTCAACCCGATTACGCCCTAGCCGTTTGGCACGATAGAGTGATTCATCCGCCAGTTCCAACAACTGACTGACCGAGTCAGCTTTACAAATCGGTATGCCAGCAACCCCAATGCTGACCGTAACCTGAACTGACTGACCATCCTCAAGTTTGAAGGGGGTTTCGGCAATCAATTTGCACAGAGAGTCTGCCAGCAACCGCGCACTCAGCAGATCCGTCTCAGGCAACAGCAAGGTCAACTCCTCCCCGCCATAACGCGCTGCCGTATCGCTTTGACGGGTGCGACTTTGTATCAAGTTGGCAACCTGCATCAATACCTGATCGCCACATTGATGACCGTAGCTATCATTGATGTTCTTGAAATAATCAACATCGATCATCAACACCGACAATGACACGCCATGACGCATGGCCCGCGCAAACTCCGCATCCAACGTGCTCATCAAATAGCGTCGGTTATACAAACCCGTCAGCGAATCCATCACCGACATTCTCATCAGCTCGGCATTCGCCCGTTGTAGCGCAACTTCTGCAGCCTTACGCAACGCAATGTCCCGCAACACCGCCACCGTCCCGGTCTCACCTTTGAATCGAGCCAAGCCGACGGACAACTCAACCTCGACACGTCGACCCTTCAAGCTGAGCAAGGTACTTTCGTATACCGATTCTACCGAGCCGCCACTCAATCTCGCCTCGTAACGTTCCTGCAGTTTGATACGCTCATCGGGTGCAACCAGATCCAGCATCGGTCGACCGATCAATTGCGACGGCATATCTGCATCCAGCATGTCGGCCATCACCTGATTGACATATATGATCTGCTGCCCCTGCACCACCAGCACACCGTCGTGAATGTTCTCAACCAACAACGCGTAACGAGACTCTGACTCCTGCAATTCCGTCAATGTACGATTGCGCTCCTCAATTTCCAATGCCAGCTGAGTGTTGGCTTTCTTCAATGCATCAGTACGTTGTTCGACGATTCGATCCAGATTGTCCTTGGTCTGCCGCAATTCTGCTTCGGCACGTTTGCGAGCTGTAATATCCGTTGCGATGCCACCTAACGCGTATGGACGCCCCTTCCCATCGCTCAACAAAAACTTGCTGGTCAGAAAAATACGCGGCTCCACGCCGAGTGTGATGTTTTCCTCAAACTCACCGGCCGTACGGTTGCTGATCACCGTCTGGTCGTTGCGCTGTAGCTGCAATGTCACAATCGGTGGAAACAAGTCAGCGTCGGTCTTATCTAGAATCTGTTGCTCTGTACACTGCAACAACGTTTGCATCGGCTCATTCGCAAGTAGGTATCGTCCTTGCAAATCCTTCAAGTAGATCAATGCCCGAGCATGGCTGACTATGGCTTTCAGGCGACCTTCACTCTCGCGAAGCGCGGTTTCGGCACGACGCCGTTGTTCAGTCTCATCTCGCAGCACCATGTTCAACGATTCCAATTCGGCAATCGAATCACGTAACCGCTGGTTTGCGACTCGCTCCGCCCCGCTGGCGGCTGTCATTTCGGCCACAGTTCGTCCGATTTTCTCCGACATGGCATCGAATGCCTGGGCCAACTGTCGAAATTCCCCACCCATTCGCGCCGGCATGCGGTAGGCATAATTTCCGCCTGCAATCTGGTTGGCACCATCGATCAAAGCAGCAATTGGGTGAGTCATGTAACGAATCAACAATAACCCGATCACTACCACAGGCAGCAGAATAGCCAGCACACCCAGCAAGATGACACGCAAGGCCCTCGCCTGCCCGTCTGCCAGTGCATCGCTCAGTGGCGTGATGGCCGCAACGGCTGCGTCTGCAGGCACCACCATGATCAATCGCCAAGGCATTTTGTACATGGGATGAAATGCCACATAGCGCGGCTCATTGCGCAACTCGAGTTTCATCACACCCGTATCGCCGGCAGCAATCTTACCCAACAGCTGGTCATAAGCCTTATTGCTACCAGCCGAGACCAAGGGCAGGACACTGTTTTGTGACGAGACCAGATCAAGTTGATTGCGCCCGACTGGATTGGTAGCGATCAGACGCTTGCGGGCATCGATCACAAAGGAATAATTACCACTGAAGCCATCATCACGTCCACTGTCGATGGCCAACTGGATCAATGGAATTTCCGCTCCAACAAAACCCAATACTTTCTTGCCATCCGAAACCGGGGATAACGCCACCACGACCAAACGGTTTCGATTGGCTGTACTGGAAAGCGGTTCTGTCCAGCGCACCTCGCCCACCGTTGCCAGCCCCATGGTGGTGGAGAGCAAACGGGATTGCAGCAACTTATCGTTATAGGTTTGCATTCCCGTCAGGCCGACTTCCGAGACATTGCCGGTCGACGCATCCAGAAAATAGACCCGTCCAGCCCAAGTATCTCGCCCCGCCAAGGCGGAGAGCAAGCCAGACAACGATTCACCAAGCACACCGCCACGTTGCAGATGACGTGACATGACCTTAGCCCCGTCGCCGGCCACGCTCGCGACACGTTCCAGCTGCGCATCCAACAACTCTGTACGGGTTTTCACTAGGCGTCCGATGAAGCCGGTGGCTTGTTCAGCCATCACTTGCTGTACATCGTGCTCCATCTCGATCGATGTTTCAGCCATGACCTGCCACACCAGATAGGCATAGCCACCTGACAGCCCGATCATGATCAGCGCCAATAGCACCATCAATCGATGCGAAAACCGCGACAATACAGGTAAGCGCATGATATTCAGGATTTCTCGTCCAACCGCATCAGTCGCAACATCCTATTCGCATAGCCACATATCGAACGACCACTGTACCCATATCCCAGAAACATGATGCTAACCGAAGCCATTCCCCCTGCCAACGGCAGGCTACCGGCTCGTCATTTCATTGTAGGCATGGTTGGCGAAACACCGTAGTGGATCCCAAATTGGATGCCCCTATCTTCATCTCAATCATCCAGACTGTTAGCCGCCAGGCTCAGGATTCGGTAAACTTCGTTCTATGTGGTGGCACGATGCAATTCCGCGACAGGCCTTGCCCAACAGCAAAATACGCGGCAATACGCTGTCCGACCTTAGGCAGTCAACGTCAAACACCGACACCCATCACGCGACATGCACAAAAACAGCGCCTAGACTACATAACAACCCGACCTTTTCAGCACTACAAGGAAACCCATGGCCATTGTCCCACCCGCCACCGCCGTTGCCGTACCCAGATTAGGCAGTGCATTCGGTCTTTCCGACCGTGGGCGCGTACGGGGGAATAATGAAGACAACTTCCTGATCGATCCCACGCTCTCGCTGTTGGCAATCTGTGATGGCATGGGGGGACACCATGGAGGAGAAATTGCGGCGGAACAGACGCTGGAAGAAATTCGAAATTTCCTGATGGCCACCACACAAGGCGTTCCTCTACCAGGCCATGATGCGGTGCTATATGAACCAGATCCAGACGCAACCTGGCCCGATCAGACCATGCCGGCCATCGCCACGTTATGGGATGCCGTCGAGTACGCCAATGATCGACTGTATCAACGCAATGTGAACAGCGGCACAGGCAACCTGTATGGCATGGGCAGTACATTGACCGGCATCTGGCGCATGACCGATGACGGCCCCCTGATGTGCTTTCATGTCGGTGACAGCCGCCTCTATCGATTTCGCGATTACGAGCTGACCCGCATTACCAAAGACCACACGTTATACCAACAAGCATTGGATGAAGGCATCGTGGATGCCCTACCCAACCGCAATCTGCTGTTACAAGCCATCGGCCCCTCACCTAGTGTCAGGCCAGACATCAAAGCTGTCGACACCACCCCAGGTGACGTTTACCTGTTATGCACTGACGGCCTGCACGGGCTGGTTCCAGAAATTGAAATTGAACGGTTGTTACGGAACATCTGCTATTTGAGCCTTGAAGAACAATGCAATCAACTGATCGCACTGGCCAACGATTTTGGTGGAACAGACAATGTAACGGCGGTGCTGATACGTTACGATGACCAAGCCAACAGCGATAAACCCATAGTGGCATGACCCACTGGCACTTCAAGCACTGTCAGAACGAATCACGTTAGTCAACAAGCCCGAGAAATCTGTGGGTATTGGCAAACCCTGTTGTATACGCACCTGACCGGGAAACTCGCTGGAACCCAACGTCCACCACAAGCTGCAGCCATCAAATAAAACCTGGCTGAGTATTGAAGATTGCATCTGCACCAGCGGCATCTGAATCGGACAATTCAAACCGACAGATAACGGTCGTGCAGATGTTGCTAAAGCAGATATTCCACCCAGCGCCTCATCAAACATCGACATCGCGAACTCGTTACATAAACTGGACAGCGCCCAATCCTCCAGCGTGTCAAACCATGGGGATATGCTGTTGAGGTCAAGCCAGGTTTCTGGCAAAGCCGTGGGGGCTGCCAGTGTGAGGGGGAAGTAGCGGCCAACGCGATCCACGCTTGGCATCAATACGCCAGCCCAGTTTTGTGGGCCGACAATGCCACGGCCCAGCATAAAACGCCAAATAGGTGCGACCAAGTAGTGGGTCAGCCACTGCTCACCCAGTTCAGCCTGGCTGGCAGCAAGCGACTGCTGTAACCAGGCATCCCAAGGTTCGATGAATTCGGGTGGCAAGCGGCGACTGATGAAGTCGCCATGGCTGGGTACCTTGCCATAGAAACCAACACTCATCGGATAGGTCCTATAGCCGATCCAGGCAGCGGAAACGTTCCAGCACATCACGACGGAACGGGTTGATGACGCTGCTGGCGGTCAGCTCGAACGCTGCCTTCTTGCCCTCCAGATCAAATGTCACCTTGTAACGTTCCGACTGCGTACTGGCTTCCACAGCGGCTTTGTCAAGCAACCGGAACAAGGCCCAAGGGCCTTCCACCCTTAATGTGCCATTACCCGATGACGGGGAATACTCCACCTTTGCCGCCCCAACGCCTTTGCCACTGGGCACCTGGAAAGGTGTCGCCGTAGCAATGGCGGCCGAATTGAACGTCATCAGCGTGCCATCAATATCAACCGCCAGTTTGCTCAAAGCCGGATCAATGCTGAACGGCTTGAGCTGGAACCGGAACGATGGCTGGTTGCCCCCCAGCGCGAAGAAGGTATCGCGGATACGTGCCGCACGCTGGAATTCAGCCAAGGTATCGCCCGGTATGCCCAACGAATCACTCCCGGTGCCGCGCAGCCGCCATGTCGGGCCGGACATGTCGACATACTGTTGCAGATTTTTCTGGAAGAAATCATCAATCAAACCACCTGGGGCAAAAACGCGGCCAAAGTCGTCTGGCGTGATTTCCTTGACTTGGCCACGGTTGACCGGATAACGCCCTGCGATGGCTTGACGGCAGAAGGGCGCGACCTGCGCATTCCACAACGCATTCAGCCGCTCGCGCTCACTGCCTTGTGTCAGGGCACTGCTGGCGCCATCCGCGGCTTGCAAGATGGATGACAGCGGCGCGGGTTTACCTTCGGCTTCTCGCCTGAGCTTCAGCAGCGCATCACCGGGTGGTGGCGGGCTGCCGGTCTTCTTGGCAGCATTGGCAGCATCAAGAAAGGCAGATGCCTCTTTCAGGGTTGCCAGTGACTGATCCAGTTGGGATGGTGCACCAGCCGGGGCGTTGACCATTTTATGCAGGTCATCGAAATGCACGTCGACGGGATTCATGCTCTCACCCGCCACCGGTGACGCTGCACTGCCGAGCGCCTGGGTGATGGACTTGAATTTGCCTTTGACCTTGTCCAGCACCGCTGCGTTGAGCGCTTCAACCGGCGCCAGTGTCGTCTCTTTTGAAGCCGCGGTCAGGAACTTGCGCAACGGCGATGACGCCCCCCCCAGCAGATTCAGCACGCGGGCCGCTTGATCGAGATTGCTGAAGTTCACCACGCTGACATCCGCCAACAGTGCATCCCACTGCTTGATGTAGTCATCGTAGTAAAGCTGCAACACGGCCACTTTGATACTGTCGATTTGTTTTGGGTCCAGCACCGTTTGCTGATCCAGTATCCAGTTGTCCTTGGCCGCATTGACCAGGGCGGCATCCACCGACAGCAACAGCTTTTTGTATCCATCCACGGTATACAAGCCTTGCATAGCCTGGGTCAGCGGCTGGCCACTCTTGCGGGTCAATGCGCTGGCAGCATCTTTACCAGCGGCCTGACTGATATCGAAAGCAGGCAGATTGTCACTCACCAACTGCGTCTTCAACGAACTGTAGATGCGCTGTTCGGTAGACAGGGTGGCCAGCACGGTACGAGCCTGTGCAATCAAGGTGGAATCGATCGGTACAGCAGTGCTGGTATCGAGAGATTCAGCCCAGGCTACCACATGCTCGGTGAGGGTAGCACGCTGAGCCGTGGTGGCCCCCGGCAGGGTTCGCACCCACTCTTTACCCCAATCCGCCACGGTAGTTGGCTCCAGGTGCTTGCGATCCCCCAGCATCAGATAAGTGCGCAAACTGCTGTACAGTTGATCGGCACTGACAGCCTCACTTCTGCGCAGGTCGTCCTCGAGACGGCTGACGATTTGCGGCTGCAGGGCATCACCCAGCAACCGACGATAGGTGGCCATGGTCTGCTCACCCAGTGAATCCCCCTGATACAGGCCAAAGGTCATCGACCACGGTACAGACACATCTCGCTCGGCATAACCAGTGGGCAGGGCACGGGTTTGATCCAGTAGCGGCAAGACATCCAACAGGCCAGTACGGCCTTGCAACGTTTTGGCAACCTGTTTCAACTCGTCTGCTTTGGCAGCCACATCGTGGATCAACCGCTGATTGCGGACATAGCTGGTGATCAGGCCAATCGACAGCAACACCGTGCACAGCACAATACCCCCAATGCCACCCCATTGCAGATATTTGCGACGTTGTTCCAGTTTCAGATCTGCACCAGCCAGACCTGCTTCGGCAAATACCACCTCGCGTAGCAGGCGGGTGATGAAGTAACTGCGCCCACTGTTGGCGTTGGCTGGCAAAGCCGTCCTTGGCAAACCAAAAGAGTTGGCCAAGGAACCAATGATACGGTCGATCGGGCTGCCCGTTTGCGTCGCGCTGGAGAAATACACACCGCGCAACAGCGCGGGCTCTTCATAACGGGTGGCACTGAATACATCGCGTAAGAAACGCTGCGCCGAATCGCCCAGCAATGCAAACTGTTGTGGGAAGCCATAAATCAGCGCGCGACGACGCAAGTCGCGTTCCTGCTGCACACGGTCAACCAGACGCGATTGCAACTGGCGTTCCAGTGCTTTCATCTCGCCCGGCATGGCAGAGAGTGTCTGGTCGATCTGACTGGCATCGACATAAGGAAAGGTCATGCCCCAAACCTGACCACGCTCATCCTTGCCCAAATTGTCGAAGAACTCGACAAACCCAGCTAGTAAATCGCACTTGGTAACCAATACATAAATCGGAAAACGAATGCCCAGCTTGTCGTGCAGCTCTTTCACCCGCTCGCGCACCGCGCGGGCATGCAACTGTCGAGCGGCTTCGTCCTGCTGCAGTAGATCCAGCGCGCTGACGGCGATGATCACGCCATTGATAGGGCGACGTTTGCGGTGTTTTTTCAGCAAACCGAGAAAACCCTGCCATGCGCCTTGATCGACCGGCGCAAAGCTGTCCTGGGTCACATATCGGCCAGCAGTATCCAGCAGCACCGCCTCGTCAGCGAACCACCAGTCACAATTGCGCGTCCCCCCGACCCCACCAATTGGCCCCTTGCCCAATTGATCCGCCAACGGAAAACGCAAGCCGGATTCATTCAACGCAGTGGTTTTACCACCCCCCGGTGCGCCAACGATCAAATACCATGGGATATCGTACAGGTAGTGTGCACCACGCTTGCCCCCATGGGCCTTGCGCAGGGTATCCAGCGCATCTTGAAAGCGCTTGCCCAATGCCGCCACTTCGCTGGCCGATTCGGCAGCACCTGGCGGTGGTGGCTGATCCGCTCCAGCCTCGGCAACACCCTGCCGTAATTTGGCTTCTGCCAAGCGGGCAAACAGCCATTTACAACCGAAATATCCTGCCCAAAGCAGGAACAGAATCAGAATGATCACCCAGCGGGTGGTACTCGATTCAAATGGCTTTTTATCGTTGAATGCCAGCAACGGGCCTTCAAACCAGACCAGCAACGACAGCAGCAGAACGCCGATGAAGGCCAGAACGGGCGGTTTGATCAACCAGGAAAACAATTTGCGCATACGGTATCCGATTTCCAGTTCAGCGCGATGCGGTCAGGGCGATCATGCACCCCCCGCAGGAACAAACAATACGATGTCGACACGACGATTGCGGGCACGGTTGGCTGGTGTATCGTTTGGCACCAATGGCTCGCTGTCAGCTCGTCCTTCGATGGTATAGCGCGAAGCCGGGCCAACACGTTCGATCAACAAAGCAGCAACTGCACTGGCGCGCGCCTTTGACAATTCCCAATTGGATGGGAACCGTGCAGACAGGGCGCGACGGTCGTCGGTATGACCGACAACAGATACTTTGCCCGGATTAATCCTCAACGCGTCGCCGATACGTACCATCAAGGGATTGAAACGACTGTCCATCTCGGCGCTGCCAGATGCAAACATGCCATCGCCGCGAATCGATACGATCGACCGATCTGCGGTTTCCTGCACCGTCACCAGCCCTTCCGCCACTTCCCGCTCCAGAAACTTGGCCAGGCGGGCGACAGGCACAACTGGCTGTACAGCTGCAGGCGCAGGGCGAGCCGCATCGATACGGATCTGACTCAAGCTGCTCAATACCGGGTCAGCAGCGCGGCCCAGCCAGAAGTGAAACAGCAAATGCAGGATGCCCAGAATCAGTAGCGCCGCCACACCAATCAACCACAATGGCAACAGGCTCATCAGCGGTTTACGCTGGGCGGTGGTGCCGCGCCAATGTGGGGATAGATCCTGCTCCACCTGACCACGCTGAGTACGGATCAGCTGATGCAGGCGTTCGCGCAACAGGTCCAGCTGGGTACGGCCACCATCGATCAAACGGTAACGGCCCTCGAACCCCAATGCCAGGCACAGATAGAACAGTTCCAACACATCGATGTTCCGCGCAGGGTCCTGCGCCAACCGCTGCAGCACCACAAAGAACTTTTCACCACCGAAGGCTTCATTGTGAAACGTGACCAACAGGCTACGACTACCCCAGGCACCACTACCACCCCACGGCGTCGATGCAACCGTTTCATCCACCATGGTGCACAATGCGTAACGTGCTGCAGCCAACGCCTCGAAATCGACACTTGCGGCCTTGGCATCCGCTTCAAAACTGCGGACCGCATTCACCAGGCGCTGCCGCAACGCTTCGACATCTGCACACTGGCCCATTTGCCGCAGTGGCATGATCAGACTCAGCAGCACATGCGCTGCCGTCACCAATGGATTGAGGCCAGCCGAGGGCAAGGTTGGTATCACCCCGTTGGCCTGGGGCATGACCACCGACGCTGGCGCGGCACCTTGCAATGAAGTAGCAGACGTGATGATGGTATGCTCGGCATCAGGTGGCGCTGGCACGGGTTGCGGTGGTTTACGCCCACCGGGTGCCGGCACCAGCAAGGTACGATCGGGATCGGGAGGAAGGTTGTCACTGGCCATGTCTTAGTTCCTGATCGCCCAGAATTCCATCTGCAGACCTGGGAAGTCGCCCGGCACATGCAGCGCAAAACCGGCAGAACTGCTCATGGCCGCCCAATAATCTCCACTGCGTTCCAGCTCGAAATAGGTGAATCCTGCGTGGAACGGTAACTGACGCGGTGCTACCGGTAATGGCCGTAACACAATGCCGGGTAGCTGCAAGTTGACCAGATCACGAATCTTTTCCACTGGACCAATCTTCACCTGCGCCGGGAAGCCATTGCGCACCACTTCGGGCGGCATCTGCGCATTGACAGCCAAGATGAAGCCCGCGTTCTTGAACAAGGTCTTGTCCTGCACGATGGCCACATGAATACCGAATTGCCGTGCTTCGATCGGGATCGGGAAGGCATGCGGGTCCATCACCAGGCTGAGTGACTGACGGATATCCAACATCAACGGTAACAACGTATCGATCAACCTGTCATGCCGGTAGCCCGGATAATCGCTTGCCCGCTTACCGGGCTTGGAGAATGTCGCCAGTTCGCCCGCTATCTGCAACATCTCGCGATAGAGCGACTCCGGGTGCAAGCCACTCATTGCCGCCAGATGCGAAAACAGCGGCTGCTGGCGATTGATCAGCTGTAACAACAGAAAATCGGCAATCTCGCCGACACCAGCCACACCCGGCTGGGTCAGGCGGGCTGCCAGGGCCTCGCCACGTTGATGGAGCAAGCCACGAATTTCTTCAACATAGCCTGTCAGGCGCGATGAAGCGCGGCAATCAAGACATGGTGGAATATAGTCGGTATCCAGCACCAGCTGATTATCCGGGCGCCGTTCCAATACACGGGCAATCCCGACATAGCTGTAGGCATTGCTGACATCACTTTCCAGTGCCAGCTTCAGCCGCAACTTGCCAATATGCATGATGGCCGGCTCGTCATCGTCACCGCTGGTATTGCGGACTTCGTGCTCCATCATGCGATAGCGGGCAAAACGTTCCTCGCCGGATTCCTCCATCGCCTCGACGATACCTGGCCGCCGATCTGGCAGCGCCAGCACGACCAGCATGTCCCTGACATCCTCGGGAACCGCCAGCGGCAACGGCAACTCGTCCTCCTGTGGTAACGAAAACGGTGTGCCATCAGGCAATACGCCACTGCATTCCAACAACGACAACTTACCCAATGCCAGTTGGGCTTCATCGATTTTCAGTGAAGTCAGCCCCCAACCATACTGCCGCAGCTTGCCACAGCGCAGTTCCAGCTGGGTCTGCAGAAAACGGTCGTGCTGCTGCAAATGTTGTGGCTGCAGGAACATGCCTTCGGACCACACGACTTTGCTATTCCACGACATCTTGGTCTTGCCTTTCCATCCTGATCATTTTGAATACGACGACCACGCCGATTGCACCAACCGGCGGGCCCAATAAAAAGTTGATTCAGCTACGCTGGCGCAGACGTGCCAACTGTTCTTCATAGGCGGCAGTAAATTTGTCACCGAACAGCTTCTGGAAGTCGTCATCCAACAGGCGCCGCATTTCCGCATGCTGCGTGGTCAGCTTGTCCCACAACCGCGCCTTGCGGTTGGCTGGCATCACCTTGTCCATCATGCCGGCCTCGTTATCGGCAGCCTCAATGGCAGCAGGATTCAACTGATTCAACATATCGGCCATCACCGCCCGCACACCGGTCATGACTGCCAACTCATGTGCCTTCAGATCGTCAAATGCACCGCTGATTGCCTGTACCGGTGGCAAATACCCTGTCAGCGTATTGGTCAGCATCTGCGTCAGTACGCTGTCAGCATCTGGCAGGAATTTGAGCGGGTTGTTGTCACGCACCGCAATCATGGTCATTTCGCTACGGATCTCTCGCTTGATCGCATTACGCGCACGCAACACCAACATGGCACCCGACACTGATTCACGCAACATTTGGCCGACCAGCTCCGCCACTTCGACTTCACTGCGTGAGCCATGTCGTAGTGTCGGCATACCCAAGCCACGCAACAGTGCTGCGAATACTTCGCTATCGCTTGCAACAGCCGTTGGCACTGGGGATATCGTTACCGGCGGTGACGAAACCGATGCCGGTGTAGCAACAGGTAGTGGCACCGGTTTAGACGGCATGGCAATCGGCGTCGGTGACGGCAGCAATGTGGGTTCTGAATCTGCCAAGGCAGGATCAAGTGCTGGCGCAGGAATCGGCGCCGCAGGTGGGATGGGGGCAGCCCATACAGCCCGTGTTGGTATCGGCGGAGACGGAACAGGGGCCATCACCGGGGCAACTGGCGGCTGCGGTGCAGGGATTGGCGCAACAGGCACCCAGCCATGATCCGCCAACGGATCGTAATCCACTGGGATACCAGACGCGGGTACCTGGAAAGGCTGCATCTGCGGCGGCACATGATCGCTTTCTGACCCACGGAAACCAGGGGCAGCAGTCACAGGTGATATAGCCAACGGGTCTTGAGCAGGCAGGCCACCAAACAGATTCAGACCAAGCGGATCACCCGCTGTCGGTGTCATCAGATCGCCACCGCCCAATACGCTGGCAGCAGCCAGTGGATCGACCAGGGTATTGGCAGGCTGCGACACCGGCGCCACCTCAGTTGGCGGTGCAAAAGGATGCACTAATGGCGACGGCGGCGGTGCAGCGTCCGGGATAATCGTCACCTGCAAGACATAATCACCCATGGTGAGCAAATCACCATGGCTCAGACGGGCAACATGGCCCGTGCCAAGGGGACGATCATTGATCAGTGTTGGATTGCTGCCTACATCGGTCAAATAGTATTCCGTATCGCGATAAGCGATCTGCGCGTGTGAGCGCGATACATATTTGCCAGGATCGGGCAGCTCCAGATCATTGCCAGGCGCGCGGCCGATCATGCCGCCATTGGGCCCGAACTGCCGAGTGATGGGTTCGGTTGGTGCTTCGTTTCGATAACTCAGGATACGTAGTGTCAGTGGCATCGGCGATGATATATCTTTTATTGTGGCCGCCCGTGGCGCAAACGAAGGCTGCATGGTTGGCGCCCCGGTAGCCTGGATGTTGCAACAGATTGCACTGCGGCTGTCACAACCAATCGAAAGCTTTCCGTCAGCCATGGAAAGCTTCCTGTAAACTTGGCCCTCAGCATGAGTTGCGCGATGCGACCCCTTGCCGCGCAATCCGAACGCCCCTCATCTGAATCCGATTTGCTTTTTCACCATCCCGTGATGCAGCCTTCTCCTGCCCTCGAAGCATAGCGAAAAAACCGTGTTCCATATCGACTATTTTAAGTCCAAACCCGCCTGCCAGCGCGATTTCCGGGAATCGATCAGCTACAATACGCTCACCCCGATCAACGCTTGCAGGACGTCCATGCGCCACCGTGATCCATTACTTTCCGGCCTGTTGCACAATCAGCCAGACCACGGCCACCAGCTGCTGCCCAGCTTTGCCCTGGGAGACCCCGCCCCAATCGGGCTGGATCTGGCAAAACATGCCCACCTGCCCAGCAATCTCGATACAGCAGTTACCGAACGCGGTCCGATCCCAATCAATGCTGGTACCCATGAGCGACGGGCCACCCTGCTGCACCTGTTACGTCACGTACTGACCGAGCAATCACGCCGTCTGATGATGGCCGGTGCGGCCGATGCATTGACTGCAGGGCAATGGGCCAATGCACTCGTTGACGTGCTGATCGCGCAAACCAGTAGTCCTCGCCCACACCCAGCACTCGCCGCATTGCTGGCAAACGCGGCCCCACAGATTGGCACAGCCAATACCCCGCGACCCGTGCCGCAAGCGTTGGCAGTATTCAATGGCCAAGCTGGATTTGGCGACTTTGAAAATCGCATCGACATCCGCTTCGCACCGCAAACCCCACAGCAATGGCAGTTGACGCTTAGCGCCCAATTGCGCATCGACCAGGCCTTTCAACAAGAAGCCCGTGCCGACGCGCTCAGCCACTCACTACTTCCGGCACCGCACCCATATGACTGCGCACTGACCTGGTCACCGCTGTAAGCACCTGTTCAATGTCTTATTGCGTGACCGCAATCAGGGCTCATGTGCTGCTCCAAGCCGTCATGTATCACATATACATGCCAGTTTTTGTGCTACTGGCAGCCGCTCATGACAGATCTTGAACAAGTTCTAAGCGCGGGACGCACCATGGTCACTTGGTGCCATCATCCGCCTGCTTTGGCGCTTCCGGCGCCTCAGGTGACGAACCACAGCCGCTACTGGCTGCACCACCGGAATTCAACAGCACCGGCGTGCCTGAAATCGCAACACTGGTGGGCCCAATCACGATAAACGCGCCACCTGCCTTGAGCGTAATACTGGTGGAAGACTCAATCACCACACCGGTCTTGCCATTCAGATGCACGCTCAAGGCTTCCACCGCATGATTCTGCCCAGCCTTGTGGTAATAGCTTTGCCCAACATCCAATGAGGCATTGCCGCTCACTTTTTCGTTGCGTTTACCCTTGACCTCGGTATGGGCGCCACCCTCCACCAGTCGCATGTCCTTGCCTTTGACAATAGTGTGCCGATCTTTCCCCACCCACTGATAGGCTTCTTCCTTCACATAATTATCCTGGTTTTTCTGCGCGTGAATGAACAGCTGTTCACTGCCTTTCTTGTCTTCCAGGCGAATCTCATTGAAACCACCACTCCCCTTGGTGGAATCCGACTTGATGGTGGAACGGGTAGCAGCGCCCGGTAGCACATACGGTGGCATATTGTCAGCGTTGTAGACAGCACCTGTCACCAGCGGCCGATCAGGATCTCCTTCCAGAAAATCGACAATCACCTCCATGCCGACCCGCGGAATGAACAAGGTACCCCAGCGCTTTCCGGCCCAGCTTTGCGCTACACGCACCCAGCATGAGCTCTTCTCATCATTGGCACCTACACGGTCCCAATGAAATTGCACCTTGATGCGACCGTATTTGTCGGTCCAGATTTCTTCGCCGGATTTCCCGACCACGATCGCCGTTTGCGGCCCCTGCACAAATGGCTTGGGTGTCACCCGCTGCGGCCGGAACTGTACTTGACTGCGCACGGCGGTGAAACGACACAGACAAACCGGTTCCGGCTGGGCTGTCTGGTCAGTTTCAAAGGCGTTGTACATCAACTCATACTGGGTAGATATCACCAGGTATTTACCATTTTGCGAGGACACGGGGTGCTCGATCATCTCGAACAAAGCCCCCGGAAACAATCCACGCGCCATCGTCCGGCCTTCGAAACGTTCCACCTGCGCCTGTAACCCTTCAATGCGGTTACGGGCATGGGTTTCACCCTGTGCCCGTTCAGTAAACAGGCCCGGATAGTCAAACAACTCGTAACTGGATTGATCATGGCTACGGGTAACCGTCGATTTCACCAGCAGACCGCCCGATGTACTAGCCGACGCTTTCTCGAAATCGAAATCCTTCAAAGTAAAGGTACCCGGCTGAATCTCAGCACTGGAAGACCATTCGAAGATGTCTTCGGCACGCCGGATATCGCGTTCGTCAAACGGTGCATATTCAATCTTGGCATAGTCAGGCGCGGAATTGTGGGCATCAAGTGCATCGCACAACACCAGCTCATGCCGGCTTTCGCCGTGCTTGAAGTAATAGTAGATCCCAGCCTGTTCCATTAGTCGGCTGACAAAATTGAAATCCGTCTCACGGTATTGCACACAGTAAGGTAAGACCTGCTGCGGTGCCTGCCCACTGCAACTGATGGAATAATCCGCACAGCCATAGGCTTCGAAGACTTCCTTCAAAATATCGAGCGTCGATTTTTCCTGGAAAATCCGGCAATCTGCCGCACGGGTCAAAAACCACAACCAGGGGCGCATGGTGACACGAAAGACTGCAAACCGGCCACGTAGCCCGGTGGCAGCCATTTGTGTGACATAGCCATGAAAATGGCGCTTGCCACCCTTTTTAGTGCGGATACTGACCGTCATTGGCTTGCCGAGCAAGCTGTCAAACGAAATCGCGGCGTTCTCGCACAAGACTTCGAGGTTGTATTCCCCGATCTTGCCCATCTGCTCCACACCACTCATGCGCTGGAATAGCAGCACATCCGGCCCCAACGGGCTGGTGATGGAGATTTCACGGTTTTGATGTGTGGCAGCCACAATCGCCTCTGTTCAGTACTTGATTTGGTTGATGCGAACATCCATCAGTGGGTGCTCACGGAATCATGGTCTTGGTGGTCGCCGGGTTCAGGATGCTGATCACCCCGCCAAAGCTGCACATGCACTTGGAGACGTTATCCAGCGCTGGCTTGTTTCCGATCAACACGGTTGGCGCCCCCACCACCCACGGTGACGCCGTTGCCGGTATACAGGGCATGGGTGTCAATACGCCCATGGCTGCGGCGGTCGCGGCGGCCACGGTTGGATTGGAAGGTGAGCTGCACATGCCAAACGGCATGATGTTCACCATCGGCTTGAAATCCATGATGGTCGCAGCGGGCGGGCCCTCAGCCATCACCTGGTCAGTTGGCAGCACCACCAGGCTGGATGGCGCGGCACCAAAAGTACATTGTAACTGCGCACCCATTGAAACTTGACTTGGCATGTCATCCCCCAGTTGGAAAAACCCATCAAGCATGGACCACACAATGCGCAAACGATTCCCTGGCTGTGTCCACTTTCAAGCATTCAGACATGCTGACCAACTTGATGGCTCAATTTCTTACTCTGATTCAACATATTGAATTCGTCTTCAATATGCTTGGTCGCCCCCAGGCTGGATTGCTTACAGTACACGTGCCGTATCAGGATCGATGTATATTACCCAACCACCAGATCGGGCAATATGCCAACCAGCCATGACAGGGCTCACGGTAGCACCCGATTTGCATCAGGCCGCTCATTATAGGCAGAGAGGCCTCGGGCTGTAAGCTTCCTGAGCGCATATTCGAGAAAATCCGTCAAACCAGCACCAACGCCACTCACATGCGCATATTGCTAAGTAAGAGATCTGCATACGAGCATTGACACCCGATGCCCCGCTCTCTAGTATCGAAGTGCCACAGGCAGGCCGGTCAGCCCCAATGTAGCGGCCCTGACGGACTCAGCCAGCTGAATGGATGCGTTGTGGCGCATGGTTGAACAAGGCGCCCACTCTCTCAATTCCCTTTGTATCGCAATTTTTCCGGAGCTTTGATGGCAAAACAGATGTTTTGGCTCGCTACCGCATTGGTGATTTCCACCAGCGCCAGTGCCGCCCCTGTCGGTATGGTTACCTTTCTTGAAGGCGACAGCCTGCTTACCCGTGGCGTGACACGCTTCAAGCTGCCTGAGGGTACTCGGCTCGAACCAACCGACATTGTTGAAGTGTCAGGCAAAGGTTTTCTGCAAATTGAGTTGAGCAATGGTGCCATCCTGCTTCTGGCGCCACAGACACGTGCCATGCTGCAACCCAATGCCAAGAGCACAATCATGGAAGTCTTTGTGCTGAGCGGTGCCATCAAGGTCAAAACCGGTACAGCACCAGTACGCCTGACCACCCCGGCGTTCGAGTTGCCCTTGAACAATGCGACAGGTGTAGCGAATGTGGGCACCAACACAGGGCTATTCATGGAACGCGGGAGCAGCCGACTGGAAGAATCACTGGGCGACCAACTGGCTGCGCCAGTTGCGCTTGCTGTCAACGCCTATTGGAGCCGTACTGCGCAGACAAAGAGCCAGATCGCCGCCCGCCCCACGCCGGCCTTTGTCAGCTCGCTACCACCAGTTTTTCTGGATGATCCCGCATCGCGACTGGCAAAGTTCACCAATACAAAGGTCAATCTAAACAAGGCACCTGACTTCAACTATGCTGATGTCGAACCCTGGCTGATGACCAGTCCCGTCATCCGCAAGGTATTGGTCAGCCTGTGGAAACCCAAGCTGAGCGACCCAGCCTTCAAGGCTGCCATGCTGGCCAACCAAGCTCAATTACCTGAGTGGGAGAGACTATTGGCGCCGCCCAAACCCGCCATGTCCTCCAAGGCAGCCAGTGAGATGCATTCACCGCCATCAACTGTCATCAGCAACCAGACAAAGCCAGCCAATCCAGCAGGCCCGGTAACACCTACAACAACCCACCCTCCCAAGCCGGTGCCTGCACAGCCCAACCCAACAGCAACCGCCAAACCGGGCAGCACCCAGCCAGCCACTCAGCCCATGATTCAGGATGAGGGCCACGGTCAGCAGCGCCGTAAGCCATACTGACCCATATGATGCAATTCATGACAGCAATTGGCGATCAGCACGACCAATACCGAAAGCAACCCGACGCTCATGGTCACCAACACATTCCGTCACAGGTAGATCGAGCGGTCCGGAGTCCTGTGATGGCCGGACTTGCCCTTTTCATTCAACTTTCAAGCAGGGCCACGCAGCCCTGATCGACGACTCTGGAGATCTCTTGGCATGAAACTCATCGTCAAATTCAATCTGATGTTCATCGGCATGTTTCTGCTGGGGCTGAGCGTAGCCGGCTCGATTTCCTATTCTTTGCTTCAGAAGAATGCCCGGGAAGAGATCCTGCAAAACGCACGTATCATGATGCAATCCACGCTGGCTACCCGCAGTTATACCTCGACCCAGATTGCACCGCTGTTGCAAACACAGATGAAATATACGTTCCTGCCGCAGACTGTTTCCGCCTATGCTGCCACCGAAACCTTCAATTTCCTGCGTAATGCCTATCCTGAATTTACCTATAAGGAAGCGACGCTGAATCCGACCAACCCTCGTGACCGGGCTACCGACTGGGAAGCCGACATTGTCAATCAGTTCCGCAACAACGAAAACGTGAAAGAAGTCATCGGCGAACGTGAAACACCAACTGGGCGTGCCCTCTATCTGGCACAACCGCTACGCATTCCAAGCGAGGCCTGTTTGCAATGCCATAGTACGGTGGATGCCGCACCACCCACGATGGTCGAAAAATATGGCAATGCAAATGGCTTTGGCTGGAAACTTCACGAAATTGTCGGTGCCCAAGTGGTGACGGTCCCCAGCGATGTCCCATTGCAACGTGCCAACCAAGCCTTTCAGATGTTCATGCTGTCGCTCACCGGGGTGTTTCTGTTCATCTTCGTCGTGCTGAACCTGATGCTGTACAAAATGGTGATCCGCCCGGTCACGCGGCTGTCCAAACTGGCGGACGAAGTCAGCCTGGGCAATCTGGATGCACCGGAGTTCCCGGCCAAGGGCAAAGACGAAATTGGTGCATTGGGTGCTTCGTTTGACCGTATGCGCAAGAGCCTGGTCAAAGCGCTTAACCTGCTGGAAGAATAACTCCTGCGTGGCGGCCATGCCGCCATGCCAGACCAACCAATACTGAGTAAGGCGACTGAATGAGTAGCAATCTCCCCTCGCATCTTGGCAAATATGCCGTCACCGGCTTGTTGGGCAAGGGCGCAATGGGTGTGGTATACAAGGCACAAGACCCGCACATCAAACGTACAGTAGCAATCAAGACCGTACGGCGAGAGCTGATCGATGCCGACCATGAATCCCATCTGGTTGCCCGATTCAAGAACGAGGCGCAAGCAGCCGGTGGCCTCTCGCACCCTGGCATTGTCTCGATCTATGAATACGGCGAAGAAGATGATCTCGCCTACATCGTGATGGAATATGTCTCTGGCAGCGCGCTGGATGTGTATTTCAAGCAAAGCATCCGCTTTGCCCCGGTCGATGTGGTCAGTATCATGGCGCAATTGCTGGATGCACTGGGCTATGCGCATGAGCAAGGTGTCGTCCATCGTGACATCAAGCCTGCCAATATCATCATCATGACCAATGGCAAACTCAAGGTCGCCGACTTTGGGATCGCCCGTATTGCCGACTCGGAATTGACTCAGGTCGGCATGGTGATGGGTACACCCAGTTATATCGCACCCGAACAGTATCTTGGCAAAGGCAAGGTGGACCAGCGGGCCGACCTGTTCTCGGTTGGCGTCGTGTTCTACCAGCTGCTGACAGGGGAAAAACCATTTGCCGGAGCCAGCGAAGCCGTCATTTACAAGGTATGCCACGAGCAACCAGCCCTGCCCTCAGTTGCAGCGCCAGACCGGTCTGTCAGCCACTTTGACGCGGTCGTGATGAAGGCCCTTGCCAAACTGCCGGAAGACCGCTTCCAGAGTGCGCGCGAGTTTTACGATGCCATCCTGCAGGCCCACCGGGCACCCGCCATGGTGGCCTTGTCGGAAGAGACCATCATCCATCGCCCAACCCAGGCTGCATCCTTCCCTGCGGTCGAACCGACCAGCCTCAGCAGCCAAGCGACGCCGATCAGCGGCACCAGCCTGGCACCAACTCACTGGGATGCAACAGTACTCAAGGAAGTGGAAGAACGACTGGCCCGCATCATGGGGCCATTTGCCAAAATCATGGTGCGCAAGGCAGCCAAAGTCACCCAGTCTGTTGATGAGCTGTATAACTTGCTGGCACAGGAAATCGAACAAGCCGCCGATCGTACCGAATTTCTCAGCACCAGAACCTCACTCAGTCTGGGTGGAACGCAAACAGGAAGCGGCACGCAATTGACTCGCGGTACGACCGCCATCACGCAGGAAGCCATCGACAATGCAACCCGTATGCTGGCTCCTTATATTGGCCCCATTGCCAAGGTGCTCGCCAAAAAGTCAGCCAGTAAAGTGACCAGCGTACAGGCTTTTTATACCCTCCTGGCCGAGAACATCACCGACCCGCAAGAGCGACAACGGTTTTTGAAGGAGGCTGGCATCAATAGCTGACCACAGGCAGGACACTGATAATATGATCCGCGCACACTGCCAACACCTACTACATCAGCAGTAGCTTATCGCTGATTGCCATCCACCCGGCCGGTTCGTGTATGAAGCTCGCCACATCGTGCTGCCCGAATACCCGGGTCGCGCCACGGCGGATGAACAGTTCCTGTAGAATTCTCGTCGCTGGGCCCGACCCACTACCACCGCTCAATCCCTTGATCAACGCTTGCTCCTGAAACGCACGCCAATGCAGGTCCATGGCAGTCATGACGCAAATGTTGGAAAACTTGGCTTTGATACCCAGCTTGGCAGCACTGGCCAACAAACCTGCCGTAATCGAGACTGCCGTTGCACCACCAAATGGAATCGGTGATGCGATGGCAACAGCCAGCTGCCCGCCTCGCAAACCTGCCTTCATGCCTTTCATCTTGATGATTACATCCATCCAGCCGGAAATGGTCTGGCTTTGCTTGCTCGCGCTGGCAATGGCCTTGAACTTGATCAGATGTGCCACAGTCGATCCGGTGGCATTACCATGCTGCAGCAAGGCACCCAAATCAACTTGCGATGCCATCGAAACGCCTGCGCCAACCCCTGCGACCACACCACTTCCCACCCCCAACCAACCACGTTTTTTCAAGTAGGCGCGTGTGGCCAGCGATTCGCCCTCGTCATGCTGATTCCAGACAAACCAGGGGTTGGGCATGACATCCCCACCCTTACGCAACATGGCGGCGCCATAGATCGCCTGCAGATGGGAATTGACCGTACCGGCTATTGCCATTCCCGTCGTACCATCAATGATGGTCGCCGCCGCATCCGCAACGGCCCAGATAATATCCGACTTTTCCAGACCGCCCTGAGTCGCCTGTTTGATCTGATTCCGGACACCTTCATAGTATGCATCGGCCATATTCCACCTCTGAGTTCATCCTCACACAACAACTCATGGCCCGATAGCAAATCAACGCTGCCCAGCATCGCAAACAACGCCATCAAGAAAGACAATGTCACCCCTTGATTACCAACTCTGCTGTTGTAGCCATTTTTCGCTACAGGAAATTCAGAACCGGATGGGCATCTGGCGATGACCCATTACAAGTTTCAGCCCGAGTACGGGCCATCGGTCATTTATTTCCTATATACGTATCAATATATGAACAACATCAACAGACTTTCAATCCGGATTTTTGCAATTCAAAAAGCCAATCAGATTTTCAGGATTCCACTCACTGCTCACCCAGCATCCCCATCAGCATTCCAATGCGTTGCGATATCCCAAACTAGCTCATGTCAGACAAAGCGCAGTAAGCTAAAGGGAACAATTTCCTGAACGCGAAATCCATAGACAGCTCCATTCAGATTACAGAGATCATCCATGCCCAATGAAATGCAAGATGCCGCACGCGCCAGCGGCTGCAACTACATCGCCGAATTCAAACAAGGCCTGCTACTGCCCAAACATCCGGCCCTGACTGCGGCCATCGACAATCCCAGCGGTATCTGCTGGGGATTAGCCTTTGTCTGGATGGAGTACAAAACCAAAAAATCCCATGAACGATTCTTTGTGGATATTGAACAAGTTGGCGAAAAGGCCACGCTACTGAAAGCTGCAGGCCTTTATCGCATCGTACAGATGAAGGCCGACAAGCTGGAACGCGCCGCAGCCACTTGTGGGCTGAGTCCAGCCAAAGACGACGATGGCGAAATCAAAGGAAAGCATTCATTACGTGTATCAGACGAAGACGACATGCGCACACTGGCTAAATGGCTAAGTGCATCCATGGGTACTCGATATTTCTTGATCGAAACCAGCGGTCACGCCATGGCGGCATGCGGCAGCAAAACCGGTGCGCTTGAATTCTTCGACCCGAACTTTGGGGTGGTCAGTTGCTGGTCAAGCAATACCATGGCGGCTTTTTTTAGTGTCTTCTTCAACCACCAGCGGATCAAGGACAACTACTGGAAACGAATACCCCGGGATTTGACCGTGCATAAACTCAAAAGCTAACACGGTACAACGAAGGTATTCACTTAACATCAGGGCAGGACCGAACTTGCCAACACCATTCATAATCACGGCCTTGGTATGTACGGTGTATGAGTTTCGTGCAAGAAGCGTACTTTTGACTGTAAAAGTACGCTTTTGGAATCAATCAGGGTTTCAGACGCTTTCCGCCGTCCTGGCAATACATCATCGGCTTACCCCCATTACATCTGAATGTTTGATCCCGCCCTGGGTAACTCATGACGGGATCAAACAAGATGCCGGCATCATTGCCGGTCGGTTTATTTATTCTCTTTCAAATAAAACATCCGATGGTAGAGAATATTTCCTGCATAAGTCTGCTTCAGCTTATTGATCCAATAGTTCAGCTCGATCTTATCAATCAGATATTCACCAAAATTCGGATCATAAGCACTGATCTTGTCAGATACCGGCGACACTTTTCCTTTGCTGGCATGCAGTGGCCTGAAGAAGGCAATGGAATGGCAGCCATTGGCGGCACCTAGAATTCCGCCGGGGAAATCAAAGCTATAAACCATGGCAGACCAATCCGGGCTCAACAAGGTGTCTTTCAGTTGGGTCTGATCATATCCGCCATATGGAATGACATAGTCCTTCCGGACCAACCCTCGAATTGCAACGCAAAGGTCATCCGCTGTCTTCCAATCCCGATTTTGTTCGCTGAAGGCATCGGTGAACACCTTTTGCAGGACGGGGCTTGCACCACCACGGTTGGCGGCCAATGTAGCCATGCGGGTATCAGCATGGGCAGGGTCACTGTCCTGCAACATCAATCCACACCAATGAATGGCGAAATTGTGACAAGCACCCGCTGTTGCCGCCGCGTTGGCGCGGCCATTCATCACATTGACCTGCTCGAATTGCGAAATCAAACAATGTTGCGTCATGATCACTTTTCCAAGGTAAATTCTGAATTACGTCGATTCATTGACTCATTCGAAACATCTATTGCACACATCATCAAGAAACCCAAATCCTGCGCGTCAGGCACACCTCATCAGCATCAATCCGATACACGTACCCCGGTAAAACGATGAAATAATGACTTGGCAGCTACTTTCAACTGTCCTCTAACGTTGGCAGCATGATGCTGCGGCCCGTATCGACCCGAGTTGTAATTGATATACCAGCCTTTGCTACTGTAAAAGTGTTTTCGTCCATAATGCAGTTCGCCACCAATCACGCCCGTATAATTTTGCTGAACAAAATCTGGCGTGGTCACAATACCGCCACCACGGATCTCGCAAGCCAAAGTCGGGTGCCCAAGCAACACCAGGCGATTGAGCTCTTCGTCAGAAAGACGCTCGACATAGTCGCCCCCCACGAATCGGCGGAGAAATGCCTTCATGGTCTCTGCCTGTGTTGCTTCAATCCCTAGAATCAATCTGGCTGGCACACCGGCTTCTTCCTTCACCAACCAATTCACAACGATGCCTCGGATATCGAACCAGTGGGGATCCAATACCAGCCGTTCCACAGAAAGATCAATCCAGAACGGGTTATAGACGGTTCCTTGCTCTGTCGCCTTGATACGTGGCGGGCTGTGGCTCAAACCAGACTGGGACCACCCCATCGCAAACGATTCTGGCATCTTTCAACTCCTTATAAAATCAAACGATCAACCTAACTCACCACCGATGCCTGGAGGAGACAAAGGGTTATGAGCCCCCTCCACCCACCAAGCATTCAACCACCTTATACCCATGCAATCATGATGTTGCTGTGGACTGCGCCAGTACGATGTTCAGCCGGCTTCGCCATTACCGTTTGATTTCAGGCAGCAATATGGTCGCCCACATGACACTACTGATCGCCGTACTGAGTTCGCGATGTGCCCCTCCTCACTCAAACCCGTACCCAAACTCCGACCCGCTCACCGAGATATGCACACGGCTGATTTGCTCGCCACGGATCATGCGGCGCAGGAATTCGCCGCTGATTTCAGGCAATACGGTGTTGGTCAGGATGGCATCGATCATTCGGCCGCCACTTTCCAGCTCGGTACAACGGCTGGCGATCAGCTTGACCACTTCGTCATCGTAAGTGAACGGCACTTTGTGGCCTTCGCGGATGCGTTTTTCGATGCGGCCCAATTGCAGGCGGATGATGGCGCCGAGCATTTCGTCGCTGAGCGGGTAGTAAGGGATGACCACCAGACGGCCAAGCAAGGCAGGTGGGAACACCTTGAGCAGGGGTTCGCGAAGCGCCTTGGCGATGCCTTCTGGTTCTGGCATCAGATCCGGGTCTTTGCACAGGTTGCTGATCAGGTCGGTACCAGCGTTGGTAGTCAACAGGATCAGCGTATTCTTGAAGTCAATGATGCGGCCTTCGCCGTCTTCCATCCAGCCTTTATCAAATACCTGGAAGAAGATTTCGTGTACGTCTGGATGGGCTTTTTCCACCTCATCCAGCAGCACCACACTATACGGGCGACGGCGAACCGCTTCGGTCAACACCCCGCCCTCTCCATAGCCCACATAACCCGGAGGCGCGCCTTTCAGCGTGCTGACGGTGTGCGCTTCCTGGTATTCGCTCATGTTGATGGTGATGACATTCTGCTCGCCACCATACAGCGCTTCTGCCAGGGCCAATGCGGTTTCCGTCTTACCCACGCCAGATGTACCAGCCAACATGAATACACCAATCGGTTTGTTCGGATTGTCGAGCCCGGCACGCGAGGTCTGGATACGTTTGGCAATCATTTCCAACGCATGGCGTTGGCCAATGATGCGCTGATTCAGCGTTTCAGCCAGATTCAGGATGTTTTCGATCTCGTTCTTGACCATGCGACCAACCGGGATGCCGGTCCAATCCTGCACCACCGCAGCAACCGCTTGATGATCGACCGTTGGCAGAATCAACGGCATTTCGCCTTGATGATCAGCCAATTCGGCTTGTAAGGTTTTCAGTTCCGCCAACAGGGCATCACGATCAATGGCCTGCTCGCCTTCAGCCGGTACATTGGCCGCCCCTTCCACGGCGCCGATCTGGCCACGTAGCTGGCCGCGAATCGCGAGGATGCGATCTACCAAAGCTTTTTCGGCATTCCAGCGCGCTTCCAGATCAGCCAAGCGGGTCTGTTCGATTTCCAGACGGCTGTTTGCAGTCTGTTCGCGCTGTGCGGTATCCATACCCACGGCTTTTTCACGTCCGATGATTTCCAGCTCGGTCTGCAGGCCTTCGATCCGGCGGCGGGAATCCTCTACCTCTGCCGGGGTGGCATGTTGGCTGACAGCGACTCGGGCGCAGGCGGTGTCCAGCAGGCTGACGGCCTTGTCCGGCAGCTGGCGCGCAGGAATATAGCGATGAGACAGGCGCACGGCAGCTTCCAGTGCTTCATCCAGAATCTGTGTCCGGTGGTGCTTTTCCATGGTGGACGTCACGCCACGCAACATCAGGATCGCTTTGGTTTCGTCCGGCTCGGCCACTTGTACCACCTGGAAGCGGCGGGTCAGTGCCGGGTCTTTCTCGATGTGCTTTTTGTATTCCGCCCAAGTCGTCGCAGCAATGGTACGCAAGTTGCCACGCGCCAACGCGGGTTTGAGCAGGTTGGCCGCATCGCCTGTCCCCGCTGCACCACCTGCGCCTACCAGGGTGTGGGCTTCGTCAATGAACAGGATGATTGGCTTTTCGGAAGCCTGAACTTCCTCAATCACTTGGCGTAACCGGTTCTCGAACTCGCCCTTCATGCTGGCCCCGGCTTGCAGTAAGCCCACATCCAGCGTCCGCAGACTGACTTCTTTCAATGGCGGCGGGACATCACCCTTGACGATGCGTTGCGCAAAACCTTCCACCACGGCGGTTTTACCCACACCGGCTTCACCCGTCAGAATCGGATTGTTCTGACGACGACGCATCAGGATATCGATCACCTGGCGGATTTCGTCATCGCGCCCAACGATCGGATCCAGCTTGCCGGAACGGGCTTGCTCGGTCAGATCAATGGTAAAGCGCTTCAGCGCCTCCTGCTTACCCATGCTGGCGGGTGGCATGGCACCACTGGCCTCACCTGGCACAGCACCTGCTTGGAAACCATCGGTGGCAGCCAGACCTTCTTCCACAGAGCCACTGAGAATGCTGGCGAGATCCTCGCACAGCGATTCCACTTTGATCTTTTCAAACTGTTTGGAGATGGCATACAGATGATTGCGCAGGCCCGATACCTTGAGCATTGCCACTACCAGATGGCCCGAGCGCACTTGTGACTCGCCAAACATCAAGGTCCCGAAAACCCAGCCTCGCTCCACCATTTCCTCGATATGCGAGGACAGGTCAGTAATCGAAGTTGAACCACGCGGCAGGCGATCCAGGGCAGCGGTCAGATCCCGTGCCAGACCGGCCGGGTCCAGGCCGAAATGCTTGATGATGCGATGCAGATCCGAATCGGTCAGCTGCAGGATCTGATGCAACCAGTGAACCGGCTCTACATAAGGATTGCCACGCAGCTTGCAGAATACGGTGCTGCTTTCGATGGAGCGGTAACAGAGGCTGTTGAGTTTGCCAAACAAGGCAACACGGCTGATTTCGGCCATCTTGGGTGTCCTTTATTTTCCGAAGTTATCGTCATGAAAGGCGATTCGATCGCCCCTCGCGCAGGCCTGACGGCGCTACGCTTCAATCATTGCCAACTGGTTGAGACAACATCTGGCAATCTGACTGGCTGCCGATGTTGCCTTGCTTACTTGTTGTAAACAGCGACCCACGTTGACCCCTCCCCTATGCTTCTTTCAGGTAACGACGTCAGTACGTTGTCTGCTTGATGACAAGCTGTCGCCACATGCCTAAGAGCCGCTAACAAAACCCTTCTGGTGTTGTTGTGCAAACTCGTCGTACGCTCGTACTGCCTTTGTTTGCACGCCTAACCAGAACCACTTCGCTGGGTTTTGTTAGCGGTTCTAAGCCGATGTACCGCCGGCGAAGTCCGGCTTCAACTTCAAATCAGATGCATCCCTGTCAGGCTTGCGGCTGCTGATCCAGGTATTCCACCCCAGGCGGGACGTCTTACTGAGCTTGAGTCGTGGCACCTCATCACGCTTGAGTACGACATTCACATCCCACTCGAATGCATCCCCGACATAGTTACGAACCCAATCGGCCAAGCGCTGCATACTGTCTCCACCAGGCAACAATCGCTGAAAATCCTCATACCCGACTGGGCCAATGCGGATACGGAATTTGTGCTGACAGTTCCAAACTTTCTTGCCAATGACGGTTGTTTGCCCCAATGCCTGGCCACCAAAACGCCCCCGCAAATGGCAACGACCATCGTCCGGCAGTGTCATCCAGTGACCGACAAACTGCTCCACCGTCACCGACACCTTGAAGAAATCACTCAGAATGGCTGACAGCCCTTCCGCGTTCCGGGTATGAGGTGCCAGACGGCCGGCATAATGCAGCTTGGCCCAGTCCGGCACCGCATCACGCTGACGGAGCGACTTGCTACCCAGGCCGATGGTGGTAGCCATATAGCCAGCAAAGCGATCATCCCCAGGACGATCCAGACTGACAGTCGGTTGTGCATTCGCCCAGGCTCGATAAAACAGGCTGAGCATGCGGTGATGAAAAATGTCCAGAAACCGGGCCAGTGTCGGATCATTGGCATTGCGTAGACGATCACGGACATATTCCGAGAAATGCAGTGGCATCGGACCATTCGGACCGATCAACCCCATGACATTCACCCCCAGCCGGGGCACCGGGCCAACTTCAGTTTGCTGCCAATTGGCCACACTAGCCGGTTCAAATGCCAGTGTTGGCGGTTGCCCCAGGCGCACGGCATCATCCTGCGGACGCAACGACTGGCCGATACGTGGCTTATCCGGATAAGCAGCCTCGATCAACCTCAATGCGGCATAAAACTCATAGTGATCCGGTCGTGCGACCAGATCCTGCAATTGGCTCAAAGGATCGCGCATGTACCGACCCTGGGTGCCCAACGCATGATTTCACCGCGACTGTTGGATTGCAGTACCGTCTCGGTAAAGGCATTGATCGAGACATACTTTGCGAAGAAGCGCTCCATTACCGCGCCCAGCAAAATCACCCCAGTTCCACGGAACGCCGTATCATCCAGTGTCAGCGTCAGCTGCAGGCCGCGCCCATAACTGATCGGCCCAGGCACAGGCAAGCGCCTGGCAATTGGCTTGCTCGCAATGTGGGTCACACCCTCGATCTGTCGCAAATTGCCAGCATCGCCATAGGCGCTGTACAAGCGCAATAAATCCCGCAAGCCCGCAGCGCCTTCCTTGGCATCGGTATCCACCAGTGACAGATAATTCAACGATAAATGACTGATCAATCGCCACGCTGTGTCACCTTCCACATAGGATGGCGACGGCACGGTCGGGCCCGCAATGCAACGGACAGCCAGTACCGGCGCACTGGTTTCCACCACGAAATCGGTCTTGCCACTACCAATCGGCATGGTCAGTGGCAAATCCCGATTGGTACAAAGCGATTCGATACCCAGTTGCCGCAGGTCGGATCGAAAAGGCGCTTCCTGTGCATCCACCAACGACAGGAACACCTCGCTGCCCAAATAGCTGGAACGCGGCCCTTTTTGCCGCTGCCGTTCAGACATCAACCGAGGTGTTCGTCGCACCTGGTAATAGGCCTGGCGCTTGTTCGAGTCGATCAGGTCATCCGCGGCGTAGAATGGACGGAATTCGACCTCGGCCTCAGCCCCGGTGCCATACCCTCGTACCGATTTGATTTGATAGATTTCGTAATCCTGCGGTCGGGTTCGGTCCGGCACCACGTGAAATTCGGATTGCTGCTGCGTCAAGTGAATACGATCAGTACGCTTCGGGAACAGATTGATCGCTGGCGTGGCAAACAAGGCAAAATTGTCGGCACTGATGACTTGTTCCAGCACCGTATCCAGTTGGTCGAAAAACACCAGGATATCCAGTTCGCTGTCAGTGCAGCGCGATAACCCACGCTTCAATTCACCCAGTTCGACGAAGAGGTAGCGTTGTGGAAATGCAAAGTACTCATGTAACAGACGATAGCCCTGGAAAGACCTCGGGCCATAGGGCAGCAAGGCTTCGTTGTCCTCAAAACCCAGGTGGCGAATGCCGGAAGCCGGTATCAACTCATGCCATGCAGGCTTAAGTGCCACAGGCAGTACGGCCAGGCCCAGCGAATTGGCCAGCAGTTGTTCCAGCAACTGTGCCGGCAATGCGTCGCTGCCACGCAGGAACAATGGCAACCGATCCAGTGTCAGCTCATTGAACTTCAAGCCAGCTGTTGTCCTCAAGCGGATTCGCAACACCGACTTGATCTTGCCCAGCTTGGCAAAGCTGATACCCCCTATCTCACCAGCATAGGCTTGATAGCGTGCTTCCACCAATTCCAACGGCCACAGCGTGACATCATGCGCCGTACGGTATTCGCATGCAGTCTGATCCCCCTTGCCCAGCAAGCTATGCAAGGCAGTGCCCCGCATCAGGGTAAAACCCTCGGCCAAGCTGCCTTCACTGAGATTGGGTTGCAGTTGCACGACTGCCATGGAGGGTGTTGGCGCCAGATAATGTGGATAGATCATCTCCAACATATGCTGGGTAAAGCGTGGAAATTCAGCGTCAATCTTCAACTGCACCCGCGCCGCCATGAAACTGAAGCCTTCCAGTAGTCGCTCGACATATGGGTCAGCGCAGGAATAGGTCTCCAAACCCAGGCGGCTGGCAATCTTGGGAAACTCGCGGGCAAACTCACCACCCATTTCGCGCAAATGCTGCAATTCGCGCTCGTAATAACGCAATAATCGAGTATCCATCAGCCAACGACTCCCATGCCATCCAATACCTGTTTCTCACCGGTTTCAAGATCTACCGCCGTTTTCAGGTACAGGCGTTCAGGTAGCGGCTGGCCCCACAATTCGCCTTCAATCTCAAAGATCAACTGGTTACTGCCACGGCTTTTCTCTTCAGCAACAGCCCGCACCCGCACTGTATTGCGCACGATACGCGGTTCATAATCCCAGATGGCTTGGCGCAGACTACGCTCCAACTCCGGGAGATCCAGGCCGGAATGGGTCCGGCCAGACAAATCTTGCATGCCGAAGTTGATGACGGAACTGGCGGCATTCGGGTATTCCGCCAGGCTTTGGACGGTATTCAGGCAGACTGTATTCAGTAACCAGTGCAGATCACGTAATACAGCAACCCGCAATGCCCGCATCGACAGTACCCGTTTCTCACGCGGCTCTTGTGTATTCTCGACATCATCATCGGTCAGGCGATCCAGCAACGAAGGTTGCAATCGTTCCTGTGCAGTCAATTCGGCCATGTCAAACAATCAGGTGAAACAAGATTCGTGAAAATCGGCCCGATGAAACGGGCTGCATTGATCAAGCGACGGTATCAGCAACTGTGTCAAAATGTACTTGTCGCACATCCAGCAAGGGAAAGTCGTCGGCATCGGTGGTGAACATACGCTGACCAAGACCACGCGCGCCCTGGTTTCCCAGCTCAATCCAGTCGGTACGACGTGACAGTTTCAATTCATCATCACCCGCAGCGCAGGTCTCGGCATAACGGGCAGGTACAAAGCCAAACAACTCCCCGCCGTTGACCAACTGGATCTCAGCGGGCAGCCAGATCATGTCACGCAAATCGCTCGGTGCCTCCAATGACATCCGCTGCACGCGTTCCCACGGTAACCAGTAATAGCGGCCATTGGCCATGAACTCGATCACCGGGCCCAATCGTGAATCGGCATCGGCAATCCAGGCAAAAGCCTGTCCATTGATGGTGCCCGGTGTAGCCGGCGCTGTATCAAAAGCCTGATCACGCAGTGACTGCGCCTGTTCCGGCTTGCCCTCACCATCCAGCCGCAAGGCTTCGATCAGCAAGCCCAGCCAGGCCGGCGGATCGCCCAGCACCAACGGAGATCGCTTACCGGCAAATACCTCCGTGCGCAAAACCTCACAACGAACCACTTCACGGTAGGTTTGCACCATGGGCATCGCTTGCTTGTCCAGCTCACCCACAACATTCAACTGGGTAATCGCACGCTCCCATTGACCCAGCACACATAGCAACTGAAACAGAAACACCCGTCGTTTTCCATCGGCCGGGTTTTGGCGAACTTCCTGCTGGAGCATATCCAGCGCTTCTTGCAACCGACCGGCTCGCACCGCATCAATGGCAGACATAAATTGACTCCTTGGCAACAATACGGTGAACAGGCATCGAGCAAAATCAGCTGGGCATTGACCGCACAACCAGCTTTACACGAGACCCGCATTCAGGTACGCCTGACGACATGCCGATCAGGCAGGCACCCAAACCGCTGCCGAAGCAGCGGCCTGAGTGTAGCGTCAGACTGAAAGGAGCCCGGCTTATTCCTTGGCGTTCTTCTGCAGGTCCCATTTCTTCGGGGTACCCGGCTTAACGGTGTCACCACTGAACGCGTCGTACTGATAACTGATCTTGGTGAAGTTCAGCGAGAACGATTCGCTCGGACGGTCACCACCGCTGCTGATGGAGTAGGAACTGACGATCGGTGCTTCCAATTCGATCTTCAGGTAAACCTGCTGCTTCTTATCAGCCCCGCCAGTGTGCAGGAAGTGGATCTCAGCCTTGGTCAGCGATTTACCGCATACGCTTTGCATGAACAGCTCAGGCGAAGCAATGTCGGTCGCCTTGGTGAACGTCAGTTCGGAAAACGACGGGTTGCTGGTTTCACGGTCAGTACCGCCGCTGACTGCGGAGATTGCACGGCCTACGCCAAACTGCATGGATTCAATTGCAATCCAATCGGTGTGGCCGTCAATAGTGGAAGTACCTTTGATTTCAGTGCCGAACTTGAGGAGAATCATGACTCATTCCTTCAACGATTAACAAATTGGAATCCGACAGGCCCGTCAATAACGAGCACCTGATCGGGACTACGATGAAACAAGGATCGGGCGGCGGTTTGCCTCCGCCCTGTCAACACTACGCCTTGGCCGACGGTAGTTTCGATACCAGGCGCAGGGATACGGTCAAGCCTTCCAGCTGGTAGTGCGGACGCAGGAAGAACTTGGAGGTGTAATAACCCGGATTGCCTTCCACTTCTTCGACAACCACTTCAGCACCGGCCAGCGGTTTTCTGGCTTTATCGACTTCAGTGGCAGTTGCCGGGTTGAATTCCACATATTGGGCAATCCAGTTGTTCAACCAGACTTCCATATCGGTACGTTCCTTGAACGAACCGATCTTGTCGCGCACGATACACTTCAGGTAGTGCGCGAAACGGCAGGTAGCAAACAGGTAAGGCAGACGTGCCGCCAGGTTGGCGTTGGCCGTCGCATCCGAATCTTCATACTCAGCCGGCTTATGCAACGACTGGGCACCAATGAAAGCAGCGAAGTCACTATTTTTCTTGTGGACCAATGGCATGAAGCCATTCTTTGCCAATTCGGCTTCGCGGCGATCACTGATGGCAATTTCTGTCGGGCAGGTCATGTCCACACCACCGTCATCGGTCGGGAAGGTATGTACTGGCAAACCCTCAACCGCACCGCCCGACTCGATTCCACGAATACGTGAGCACCAACCATACAGCTTGAACGAACGATTGATATTCACCGCCATTGCATACGCTGCATTGGACCACGTGAATTTACTGGTGCCGTCGCCGCTGGTGTCTTCCTCAAAATCGAACGCTTCCACCGGATTGGTTTTGGCGCCATAAGGTGAACGTGCCAAGAATCGCGGCATGGCCAAGCCAATGTAACGGGCGTCTTCTGACTCACGCAGCGAGCGCCATGCCGCATGCTCCGGGGTCTGGAAGATCTTGGTCAGATCACGTGGATTGGCCAGCTCTTGCCAGGACTCCATCAGCATCACCGATGGATCTGCCGCGGAAATCATTGGGGCATGGGCAGCCGCGCAAATCTTGGACATCTGACTCAGCAGTTCAACATCTGGTGCGCTGTTGTCAAAGTAGTAATCTGCCACCAGGCAACCGAACGGTTCACCACCAAACTGACCATACTCTTCTTCATAAATCTTCTTGAAGATCGGACTCTGATCCCACGCAGTTCCCTTGTACTTCTTCAGGGTCTTGTGCAGATCGTTTTTCGACACGTTCATGACGCGGATCTTCAACAGTTCATCGGTTTCGGTGTTGTTGACCAGGTAATGCAGGCCACGCCACGCACTTTCAACAGACTGGAATTCCTCGTGGTGCAGAATATGGTTGATCTGCTCGGTCAGCTTGCTGTCGAGTGCGGCAATCAATGCCTCAATCGTGCCCAGCACATCACTGGACAGCAGGTTGGTACCCTGTAGTGCCTGTTCGGCCAGAGTACGCACCGCCGTTTCCACGGCTTCCTGTGCTTTGTCGGTCTTAGGTTTGAATTCTTTCTGCAGCAGGCTGGCAAAATCGCCTGCTTCCAGGGTACCGGCACTTCCACCGGATTGCAGTTCTGAACTGGACTCGGCCATTTTTAGCTATCCTCCTTGATATCCGGTGATCGATTATTCTTGCGGTTTCGGTGCAGCAGTCAACGCCTGCATCAGTGTCGGGTCGGCCAGCAGCTTGGAAATCAGCTCTTCCGCACCGGTCTTGCCATCCATGTAAGTCAGCAAGTTTGACAACTGACTGCGGGCCTCCAGCAACTTGTTCAGCGAATCCACCTTGCGGGCAATGGCGGCTGGGGTAAAGTCATCCATGCTTTCGAAAGTGATGTCAACGGCCAGGTTTCCTTCACCCGTCAGAGTATTGGGCACCTGAATGGCCACTCGAGGCTTCATTGACTTGAGACGCTCGTCGAAGTTGTCGACATCGATCTCCAGAAACTTGCGATCCGCCACGGGAGCAAGTGGCTCAACCGGCTTACCGGACAAATCTGCCAGCACACCCATGACAAAGGGCAACTGAACCTTTTTCTCGGACCCGTACACTTCCACATCGTATTCAATCTGAACACGCGGGGCACGGTTACGAGCAATGAATTTCTGACTACTTTCTGCCACGGTAATCCTCCTAGGCTCTGTTGATTTACATTTCACAGTCGCGCCGAGCCGTGGGCTGCAGCTGGGCTGGACTTGGCGTGGCATTGCGCTACAACGGCACACGGCGATGGACCGATGCAACGGGGCAATCTGTCAACCAATCCCGCCTTACTTGACCTCAGTCGGCCGACGGCGAAAAATCTGACACTCAACTCAATCAATTTTGGTCAAAAAACCAAATCAAGACTGATTCTGGGTACCGCTTACCTGACGCACCTGGTTCATCCCATCGGGTGCCAGATCCTGCATGATTTCAAGAAAACTCATGGTTGCCAGCCGCTGTGCGCGTTGCAGCAACAACGGCACCGGACTGGATGGTTCATGCCTCGAGTAGTAATCACACAACTTTTCCAGCACCTTCAGGACATCATCCCGATTGCGGACCTCGCCAACGATGCCTTGCGGCGGTGAAACCACAGTCATCTGGGTTAGCGATTCACTCATATCGGACATCAATATCGCAGGGTCGGCTTTAACCGTAACAGCCAGGTTGACTGCACGGTTGGCCACAAAGTTCAGTGCTCGACGGATCATTTTCCCTAACGGGGACAGATCCAGCGATTGTGCAGCCCCGACCCGGCTTGTCAGTATCGACTCCAACTGCACGACATCCCCCTGAATCTGCAATAACGCCTGATGTAGTTTGGCCACCACCTCCGGTCCGACATCATCAAACGCGGCTTCGACCACGCCGATAGCAGGTTTGTCAGCCCCTTCAGCGACTTCCAGCTCCCCGGTGACAATATCGATATCACGCAGTGAAAAGCGACCATGCACACGGGAACTGATCAATGGGATATCACGCAAATCTCGCAGGAAGGTTTCCCCATCGACCAATGAGGCCAAGGTGTTTACTCGTAGCATCGGATCATTGTCATCATCCGGATCCAATTGCGGATGGACGGAGTCCCAGCGGGTCTCCAGCCAAGCTGCCAATAAGTGAACTCCGTCAGCAAAGCCCAGATAACCATGCAGATTGAGCAAGGCTCGACCCAGATGGACGGCGACACGTAAATCACGACATCGGCCAAGCAAATCAAGGGAAAGCTGTTTGACTATTTTCCAGTCAGGTGGCTCTGCAGGGGTAATCGTATTGCCATACTGAACCTCTGGCTTGCCTTGTGAGGCTTGTTCCAGTTCGATAAATGCCGGGTCGTATTCCAGATTGTCGCCACTTGGGGCATCGGGTGAAATATCGGCAAGAAATGACTCAAGATCAATCACACTCATGCTTGCGTCTTCCCATCATTTTCCGTTTTGTATTGTTTTTTGAATAAACGGTTCATCGCATCGCACTTGCACCCATCCCCTATCAACGAGGAATTTGAAATCACGTTCGTGCGAGCGTAAGCCGCAAGCTCGTTAATATTTGGTCATCGTGATAAATCAGGGCGTCTGCACTGGCAAGGCGTTGGGCATTACCATCGCAATAGCCGATAATACGAGCACGCAAACGGTTTTTAACGAGATATGGATTGCAACTGCAGAGCGGTCGCGAAACGGCCTGCAAGCCAGCAACCGAAGTTCATGATAGATGCCGACACCAGCATCTTGCAAGAACATGTATGCATCTGGATATGACAAACATACATTCACAAAGTCAAATATATAACCATAAAGAATCTGATTCTCAGTTTGGGACAATGAGTTATCAACAGCTGAACAATAGTCAGCTATTGGACTATTGCGTATGGACATTGACACTCTTCGGTGTCATCACGTAGAAATACACGGATATGTCATATTTTGGATGGAATCAATTCTTACATTCGAATAAGAACAATCTCTCTCTTTGCAGACACTGCTCAAATGAAAATCTGTCCAGCTTGCCAACTGACATACGAAAATGCTGACTTTTGCCCCGTCGATGGTGCTGCGCTGATCGAGCGTAACCAGACCGATAGCTGGCTGGGACAGATCATCAAGGATAGTTATCGCCTTGAGCAGATCATCTCTTCGGGGCCAATGAGTGTGGTCTACTTGGCACGTCAACTTGCGCTGGACAGATTGATTGTCGTCAAGATGCTACGCCCAGGCAACGCTGATGTAGATGGCATGCAGCTATTCTTTCGAGAAGCACGCATTGCCAGTCAATTGAACCACCCAAATGTCATCCAGATTCTGGATTTCGGCGGCCTACCAGACGGTGCTGCATTTCTGGCCATCGAATATCTGCATGGCGAAACACTCAGCCAAATCGTAGAACAGCGAGGCGGCCTGACCCTGGAAAATATTGTCTGGGTCATGGAACAAACGTGTGCAGGCTTGTCGGCAATGCACCAGCAACAAATCGTTCATCGCGACATCAAACCTAGCAATATCATGGTTGCCCGGATTTCTGGCGACAGTACCGTAGTCAAATTGCTGGATTTTGGTATCAGCAAACCATTGCACGAACAAGACCTTGGCTTCACCCGATCCGGAGCCGTCATGGGGACGCCCGGTTATCTGGCCCCGGAACAGATTAATGGCGCTTCCCACATTGACCAGCGCGCAGACATCTATGCTTTGGGCGCAGTTCTCTTTTTCCTGATTACTGGTCAACGCCCATATGAGGGTGAAAGTGGGCAGCAGATCATGGCCAATCAACTGGCGGGCTCCCCAACACCACTTGCCAGCATCCCCGTGCCCGACTTTCGTAATCTCGCCCTAGAGCCCGTTATTCGCAAAGCCATGCTACTGGTACCGGAACAACGGTTTGCCGATACTCAAAGCTTGATGGAACAGCTACGTACAGCAGCCAATGCCACCAAGCTGGCCCACATGCCCAGCCAGAGCGCAATTGAAACCTTCAGTCAGTACCAGTTTGTATTTTCTGGTGAGCTGTTCCCCGACACGGACGTAGCGGAGGCACAAACCAGATTGCGCCAACAGTTTAGTCTAACCAAGGACCAGAGTGATGCGTTGTTCAGTGGCAAGCGATTGGTCATCAAGAAAGAAATCGACTTGGCTACCGCACAACGTTATGAGCAGTTATTCAACGAAGCAGGGGCTGTTGGCCATATTGAAGAAATGAGTGATGCGACACGCATCGTTCCTACGCGCTCGAGAGACGACATGTCATTGAGCCAGCCGATCACGTTACCCAAGTCCGTACTGCCCATGTCAGGGCAGGCCACTGGTTCCAACAGTATGCACCCATCACGACCAACCGGAACCCATTCACGGACACCAGCGGTGATTGTTGTAACAGGTCAGCCAGTTAAAGCAACGCAAAGCAACCGTCGCGTCTGGCCCTATGTATTGCTTTTTCTGATTACGATTACCGCTGGCAGCCTAGCAATTCCTGCAGTGCGATATCGAGCAACCGATTGGATTACGCATCTGCAGGGTATTCCTCATCCACGCGGCATTACGCGCGATCAGATCATTCTGGGCATGAGCGCACCATTCAGCGGCCCTGCTCGTGAACTAGGCCGTACACTGGAACTGGGCATCAAGACACGTCTTAAGGAAATCAACGATAACGGCGGCATCAATGGCCGGGATGTGGTGCTACGGAGCTTGAATGACAGCTATGAGCCCGCTCAGGCAAAAATAAATGTTGGCAAGCTGCTGGCACCCGATGGTGCGTTTGCATTAATCGGCAATGTCGGCACACCAACCACCTCCGCAGTGCTACCACTTGTTCTGCAACAGAAGACACTGTTGTTCGGCCCCTTATCCGGTAGCGACCAGTTCAGACAAGATCCAGCTGATCGGTATGTATTCAACTACCGTGCAAGTTATGGGGAAGAAACCGAAGCAATCGTCAAATACTTCGTACAAGAACGGAACATTGCACCAAACCGTATTGCGGCCTTCATTCAGAATGACGACTTCGGCAGGGATGGCCTTGATGGCATTATCGATGCGCTGCGTAGCTTCAATATCAAGCATACAGACCTACGAATTGCCAGTTACGAACGTAACAGTACGCAATTTGATGACGCAATTGGGCACATGCTGCCTTACATCAACGACATTGAAGGTATCGTCATTGTTGGCACCTACCTTGCCAGTGCCCGTTTTACTGCTGCAATGCGTAAGGCAGGTTTCAAAGGTACCATCGCCAATGTTTCGTTCGTAGATAGTGCCGCCCTTGCCGAAGAATTTAAAGCCATAGGTGGACAATACGGTGAAGGCGTCATTATTTCCCAGGTCGTCCCAATGCCTAATTCCTTTGCTGACGGTGTATTACGCTATCGCAATGCACTTCAAAAATATTATCCCTCCGAATCCCCCAGCCATGTATCGCTAGAAGGCTACGTGGCCACATCCATTCTTTGCGAAGCCTTGCAACAGGCAGGTCGTAAGTTGGATACAGAAGAGGTAATCGGCGAATTGGAAAAGATCAAAGGCTTAGATATTGGCATTGGTACAACGCTATCATTCAGCCCGTCAGACCATCAAGGCAGTCATCGTATTTGGGGTACCATGCTCAATCGAGATGGCAGCCTCACAGCGGTCAAGTTGACGCACAATGAACACATCTGAATATGCATTGCGCACGGCATCAGCCGGAACCCTAGCGGCACAAGTGACTCCAATCCAAAACGATACCAATGACACGTCATTGCATAGGCATTCGAGATGAAAACCATCACCACAATTCTACTTTCACTTGTATCAGTCACCGGCCTGGCACAAACACCCACCACCATCCCAATGTGGATCAGCCAACGCATCCAACAGTTTGAATCTGCGCCAATAACCAATCCACCACGTTCGATTTGGCAGTACCGTTATCAGGGTAAAATAGTCTATTACTTCCCTCCCCAATGTTGCGACCAATTCAGCGAGCTATATGATCAACAGGGCACTCGAATTTGTGCGCCAGATGGCGGTATTACCGGCGTAGGGGATGGTGAATGCCCTGACTTTCGCAACAGTCGAAGTCAGGAAAAACGGATCTGGAAAGATACACGCTCAGAAAGTCCACCCAAATAGAAACTTATACATGGCCCGTTACATGGTGTGATTGAGACCTATCACACTTTGCAATCTTTCTTGCCCGTAGAAAATCATGCCCCTCAGGGTAATTAAGGAGATACATTGAGCTCGGCTTTTATCATTCGCAAACTCGTTACCAGTGATATCAATGCACTGTTACTACTGTATGAAAATGTCTACAAGACAACGAACAGCATGGTAAAAAGTTGGATTGAACAATGCCCGGACCAGGAAACGTTTTGCGCTGAACTCCGGACTCTGATCAATAATCCGGATGGCCTATTTCTTGCCGCCGCTACCGAAACACAGCTACTTGGCTATATCTCCATTCAACCTCGCTCCCCTGCTCGTCTACGCCACACCGCAGATCTCAGCATGGGATTACATGCTAACGCACGCGGGAAAGGGGTTGGCAGGCAACTTCTGCAGTTTGCACTTAATCAAGCCACCCACCACTCATCATTAGAAATAATCTACTTGATGGTACGCGCAGATAATACTTCCGCCATTAAGCTCTATCAAACTAACGGTTTCAAAATCATCACTACACTTGAAAAGGATACAAAAGTGGGCGATCAGTACTTTGACGGAGTTCTCATGTCCTACTGGCTTACCAAATATTAAACCCCGTATGATTTCATGACCTTAGAGCAAGACAGCCCGGGGCACTCTACAGATCATGCTTTCATGGTCTGGATAGATTTTTTGCCGCGCAAGACTTACTGGTTATCCCGAGTTCAACAGATTGGCTACTGCAGTTGGTCATACACCTTCAGCGCATGATTCGCTGGCAGGGTTTGTGTCAAGCGTTCGATGAGAGTGGCACGGCGATGCCGATCCTTGCTGGCCCCATGCCTCCTTAGTCCGGAGGCAACGTTTGCAGCTTTCGAAGAGGTGTTTTTGAGTGGATTTTGTTTTGACTGGTTGTAGAAGAGTAAACGCCCTTAGGTTTGAGCTAAGGGCGTTTTTAGAGGGGTCTGGCGGTGACCTACTTTCCCACGGGCAATCCGCAGT